>JAKAVU010000155.1 GCA_021817185.1 bacterium | reverse complement strand
CCATGGCCGGAGCTCGGGGCGCCCCGACACCCGCAAACTGGCCCACCACCCCCCTGCCGGAAGATCTCTGGTCACACCTCTCCGGGCGCGATCGCTTCCCTCCCTTACCCGTTACTGACCCACGCTACTAGACCAGCTCCGAATCGGGCTGAGCCTGGAGGACGGACAGGGTGCCGGGTTCGACCTCGTCCGGCGCAAGGGCCGCCGCAGCACCCTCAGCCACCCAGATCAGTCCCCCTGGACCGAGGCCGACGACGAGCAACTGCTCGGGCTCTGTCACGGAATGGACGCCACGGTGTTCGCGGCGCTTTTTGGGCTCGACCACGACCGACTTCGGGCGGGCGCCCAGGACCTCCTCCGCTCGCGCGGTGAGCTAGGCGAGAGCCTGCTTGGGGCTGAGACCGGGGTCTCGCTCGGGCAGCTCCTCTCGCAGCTGACGACCGCTGCCAACGCCCTCTGGCTCCCGAACGGGCAGAAATACCCCCTCAATGCCGCCCTCCGGGCCTACCGCGAGGCGCACCAGACCGTCGGACGGACGACGGTCCGTCCTCAGGTCTGGGTAGATGCCGACGCCGAGGTCGCTCGCCTCACCGCCGAGCGGGCCCTCAAGGAAGCTGAGCGCCGGACCACCGAGAACCGGCGCCGGGAGTTGGAGCGGCTCCAGAGTGCCTTGCCGGTGCTTGCAGCGCGCGACCGCGCGGCAACTGACCGCATCGCCCTCCCGGCTGGCCAGGACTTCACCCCGGAACAGCTCAAGGCCTTCGAAGAGTCGGCCGCCATGCACAGAGATGCTGGCGCCAGGGCCGAAGAGGCGCGGACCGAGCTCGACGTCCTCACTGCCCGCTTGGAGCAGCTGCCCTTGGACGAGCCGCTCCTGGCCAGGGCGGCCGAGATCCGTGCCCTTGAGCACGAACTCGGCCGCTACCAGCGCGAGCGGGACGACCAGCCCTTGCGCCAGCGAGAGCGCGAGCTCAAGGTTGCCGATGCACTGGACCGGCTGCACCCGTATTGGCCGGACCTCACTCTGGAGATGCTCCGGCAGGCACTCCCCCTTCGGCCAGCGGAGTTCACATCGCTTGAGCGCCTGACTGGGGAACCCGAGCGCTTCCAGAACTCCCGCGAGGAGATCGCGAGCGAGGAGAAGCGGCTCGTGCGCCAGGCCAGGAATTGGACTGAGACCCTCAAGGAGTTGGGGCAAAGTCGGGACCGGAGTCGGCTGGAGACCGTCCTGGGCACCAGCCGCCGGGACGGCGCGATAGAGCAGGAGCTGGACAAGGCGTCCACTCATCTCACCCGGCTCCGCGACGCGCTGGCGCCAGCGTTGGGCAGGCTCGGCTGTGCAGACTGGAGCCCGACGGCCGTGGCAGCGCTCGTCATCCCTACGAGGGACGCAGTGTTGGCCTGGCTAGCGGAGCAGCAGAACCGCGCCCAGGCAGCGGCGGCCGGCGCCCAGGCCGAGGAGGACTGGACGGCCAAAGGCGAAACGGCCGAGCGAGGCCTCCGGGCCCTGGAGCTGGTCCGGCCGGTACCGGCCCCGGCCGAGCTGAACGCAGCCCGGCTCGAACGGGCTACCGCGTGGGAGGCTCTTAAGGCCGCCTGGATGAACGGGCCGCCGTCGACGGATGCTGTGGTCGCCTACGAAGTGGCCGTAAGCCGGGTTGATACCCTCGCCGAAGCTCTGTGGCGAGAGGCGGAGCGTATCGCCCAGCACGCCCAGCTTCAGGCGGACCGCGAGGCAGTCGAGCGGGAGCTGGCCCACGTGCGTGAGCAGACCGAGTCGCGTGCCGACTCAGAGGTCGCTGCGGGACGCGCGTGGGCGGCGATGTGGGCTTCGACCAAGCTCCCCGCCCCCAAGCCGACGGAAGCCCTTGCTGCCCTGGACGCGCACGCGAAGATCGTCGAGCTGGCTCCCGACGTGGCCGGGACCGAGGGGCAGGTGCGGACGCTCACCGAGGCCCGGGACCGGCACGGGATCGCTATTCGCAGCGTACTGGAGGCCTACGGAGTAGCGATTCCAGATGACGTGGCAACGCTCACCGCCCTGCAGGATCTGGCCACCGAGGAGCTGGCGAAGGCGGCCCGGGACGAGAGGCGTCAGCGCGAGGCGGAGGCCGGGTTGGCGAGCCAGGGCGATGCCCAAGCGGCGCTCGAGGATCGGAGGGCCCTCCTCGCGAGTCACGAGGCAGATTGGCAGAATCGCTGGATTGCCGCCCTCGAACGACTGCACCTGCCGGTGGACGGCACGACCGTCGAGACCGTGTCTACCGCACTGCACGAGTTGCGTGAGGCGACGACAACCGTCGCTGCCGTCACTGAGCTTGACCACCGGATCCGAGGGATGGCCGAGGACTGCGAGGCGTTCGCGACCCAGGCCCGGGAACTGGTTCGGGCCGTGGCCCCCGACCTCGGCCCGGTGCCGCCTGATGAGCAGGCTCGACAGGTCGGAGCTCGCCTCCGGGACCAAGAAAAACGGCACGCCCAGCGCGAGGAACTGGACCGCGACGTCACGGCCAGGATGACAGCCCTCGAGATGGCAGCCAAGGAGATCGCGAGCGCAGAGTCGGCCCTGTCCGATCTTGCTATGGCGGTGGGGATCGCGGACCCTGGGGCGCTTGACGTAGCCATCGGCCTCGCCCATAAGCGGGCTGAGCTGACCGACCAGATCGCAGCCCAAGAACGGGACCTCCTGGAACGAGGGACCGGGTGGACGGTCGCCGAGTTCCTAGAGCAGGGAGCTGCTACTGACCCCGACACCCTCGCTGACAACATACGAACGTTGGGCGAGGAGTTGGAACAGCAGGGAGAGGCCCTCAGCCGTACGATCGGAGACCTGACCCGCGCGCAGGGGGCCCTGGAGAAACTCAACGCTGGCGGCAGCGAGGCTGCCCAGGCGGCCGAGGCTCAGCAGGCAGCCGCCGCCGACATCGCCGAGTTAGCCCGACGCTATGCGCGCCTCCAGTGCGCCGCCGGCCTTCTGCGAGTCACGATGCAACAGCACCGGGACGCCCACCAAGCTTGGGTGCTTGAGCGGGCCAGCGCCCACTTCAAGACCCTGACAGCAGGTACGTTTCGCCGCCTGGACGTGAGCGAGGAGCCGGGCGAGGCTCCGGTCATCATCGCTGTGCGAAACGACGGCGACCGTCCTTCAGCGCTGGATGAGATCAGCGAAGGGGAACGAGACCAGCTTTACCTCGCACTGCGCCTGGCCAGCGTGGAGCGACACTGCGCCAGCGATGGCCCAATGCCGGTGATCCTCGACGACGTTCTCGTGAACTTCGATGATGACCGCGCCGCTGCGGCGCTTCGGGTGCTGGTGGATCTGAGTCAGACGACCCAGGTGCTTGTGTTCACCCATCACCAGAGAGTTCTGGATCTGGCCCGGGCGGTGCTACCGGCGGAGAGCTTCGCCGTGGCCGCTTTGGGCAAGCCAGCAGAGGCTCCCGCAGCCTGACGGCAGTCGTGACACTCAAGTGGTGGTGTCCCACTCCACCACCATGAGCCTGGCTGCGGCCCAAGTGCAACGCGCCGTCGGGCTGAACCTCGCGCCCGCTGCCGCTGCTCGAGGCCTCCCCAACAGCTACCCCTGCAGCTCGTCGCAGGCGTGTTGGACCAGGAAATCCAGCTGAGCCTCGGTCTCCACCCCCTCACCGACCACTGAGAGCCCGAGCCCGTAGGCCAGGCCAATGGTCGCCGCGACGATCGTCTCGCCCTCGGGACGAACCTTGGGGAACCCGTCTCAGCTCAACACTTTGGGTGTATCGTCACTCCATGGCACTATTCCGTAGCGTCAGGAAGGCTCAGCCACATGCTCCAGGAGCCCCAGTGGCCGAGGCTCATGCGTTCGACCTCAACATCGAGCGTGTCCTGGAGCACTGGCCCGTCGCCTTCGCTCTCCGGGAGTTTATTGCCAACGCTCTCGACGAGCAGCTCATCACCAGAACGCGGTCCCCCACTGTCTCTCTCGACGAAGAGGGTCGGTGGCACATACGAGACTTCGGGCGAGGGCTGTCGTATGAGCACCTTACCCAAAAGGAGGACCCGGAAAAGACCAGCCACCCAAGCGTCATCGGGCAGTTTGGGATAGGCCTCAAGGATGCATTGGCTGTCTGTGATCGGCGGAAGGTTGGCGTCCTACTCCGCTCACGTCATGGCGACATCACCATCGCCAGCCGCCCTAAGGCGGGCTTCGCGGACATCGTTACGCTGCATGGGATTGTGGCTCCGCCATCGGACTCCGCTTTAGTGGGGACAGATGTCGTCCTTACCGGTATCCACAAGTCCGACATGGAGCAAGCCCAGGGCTACTTCCTTCACTACTCAGGGGACCGTCTTCTCGAAAACACCGGAGCGGGCTCCGTGCTAGCTCGGGCCTCGATGGTTGGGCCAGGGCGCATCTACGTGAAGGGGCTTCTGGCAGCGGAGGAACCGAATTTCCTGTTCTCTTACAACATCACGCAACTCAACGCTCCACTGCGACGGGCACTGAATCGCGAACGGACCAATGTTGGGCGGACTGCCTATAGCGATCGGGTGAAGGACATCCTCAAGGCATGTACCTCTTCCTTGGTGGTCGGACCATTGACCGAAGACCTTGGCGCAGTCGTCACTGGGAACGCCCATGACGAGATCGATTGGAAGGACGTCGCCATTCATGCCTGCCGCCTTCTTCAGTCTCAGGAGAAGGTCGTCTTTGTCACTGCTTGGCAAACCGGGCTGGATACCGTCACCTATGCCCGCCGGGATGGCTACCGTCCCGTGGTAGTGCCCGATGACATCGCGCAGGCTTTAGGGCGGCAAACGGATCTCGCGGGACAACCGATCGTTGACCTGGGCACGTACCGCCAGGAGTGGAATGACAGCTTCGAGTTCACCTTTGTAAAGCCTGCTGGCCTGACTAACCGGGAGCTGGCGATTTATGGCCTGACAGACACAGTCATTAGATTGGCCAGGGTCGATCGCTCTAGGCACGGGATCGGCGAAATCCTCATCTCGGAGACGATGCGTCTTAACGAGGCAGGCTCTGGACAGGTCCTTGGCATTTGGGAACCGGCGGAGCATCGGGTCATCATCCGCCGAGATCAGCTTAGATCTGCCGCTTCGTACTGTGGTGTCTTGCTCCACGAGCTCTCTCATGCCGTGTCAGGTGCGAGCGATAACACAATGGAATTCGAGGATGCCTTGACTGAGCTAGTGGGGGTTGTAGTGAGCGAGGCGCTGGCTCAACTGCAGACCTTTGGACATGGAGGGTCAAGCGGCCCGCTCGGAGTGGTGCACTCCGACCTCGTAGGCGACGGGTAGTTTGGTGCCGGGGAAGGTGGCAAGGTGGCTCGGAGTTCGGTGAGGTCGGCGCAGCATCCGCCACCGGACGTCATCCCGGCTGCCATCCCTATGCGGACCACGGCCGACTGAGCGCCGACCTCAGCCTGGCCGGGAGCCCCGGAGTGGTCGCTTGCGAAGTGCAGCTTCCCGGCGATCAATCGCGCTGCGCAGATCTGCGCCGACGCGCTGCCAGGCACTTGCCGGGCTCGCCTTGGTCTCCCGGACAATCCGGTCCTGTTCGGCTCGGGCCCGCCTCGCAGCTAGATCAATGATGACGCCTTTCCCGGCTATCAGCGCTGCCACGCCCAAGGCCGATCCAAATTCGTCAGTGTCTCCTCCGCGGCGGGAGCCCATTCCACCTCCTTTCGCCCGGGATCCATCCCCAAGCTCCGGTCCCTTCATGCCAAGGCGCTTGGTCTGAACACTCTCTGGGAACCCCGACTAGGCGAGTCTACAACAGCCGCCAACTCGGGCTCCGGCCTCCCCAGCAGATACCCTTGCAGCTCGTCGCAGCCGTGGTCCGCCAGGAACTCCCGCTGGGCCTCGGTCTCCACCCCCTCGGCGACCGCAGTGAGCCCGAGGCCGTGGGCGAGCCCGATGGTCGCCGCCACGATAGTCTCGTCATCGGGGCGGATCCCGATCCCGCTCACGAAGGACTGGTCGACCTTCAGGACCTGGAATGGGAACCGACGCAGAGCGGTGAGGGACGAGTTCCCCGTCCCGAAGTCGTCGATCGCCAGGACCACGCCGAGAGAGTGGAGTTCCTCCAACACCCTCGCCGCCGCCTCCGGCTCAGTGCTTAGGACGCTTTCGGTGACCTCGAGGTGAAGATGGTCTGGAGGCAGGCCGCAGTTGGCGACTGCCTCTGCCACATGCGGAACCAGGTCGGGATCCAGTAGCTGGGCGACAGAGAGGTTGATGGAGACGCTCAACTCAGCCGCGGCCGGATGGGCGGCCACCCAACCGGCCAGGGCCCGGCAGGCCTCGTCGAGAACCCAGCAGCCGACCTTCGAGATGCTTCCGGTCTCCTCCGCCAGGGGGATGAACTCCACTGGCAGCACCAGCCCTCGGGTCGGATTCTCCC
>JAKAVU010000154.1 GCA_021817185.1 bacterium | reverse complement strand
CGAAGTGGCCACGAACCCCGGACATACAGCATTGACCCTGATGCCAAACTCGGCCAGCTCCAACGCCATCGCCTGGGTAAGCCCCACGACCGCGAACTTGGACGCCACGTAGTGGGCAAGGAAGGGCACCCTGCCCTGCTTCCCAGCCATCGACGCGATGTTGATGATGGAACCCCGGGTGCGCTGCCTGATCATCCGCCGCGAAGCTTCCCGCCCACAGAGGAACACGCCCCTTGAGTTGACAGCGAACATCCGGTTCCACTCCTCCAAGGTCAGGTCCACAAAGCGCCCCATGGTCGACACGCCGGCGTTGCACACCCAAACCGAGATCGGACCCAGCTCCGCCTCCACCAACGATGCAGCGTCGCGAACCGACACCGCGCTGGTCACGTCCAAGGTCGTATGGAACGTGTCCAAGCTCTCCGCGACCGCAGCCGCCGCGGTGGCACTGACATCCGTCACTCCGACGCTGAATCCGCGCGCCGTCAATTCGCGAGCGATCGCGGCTCCGATCCCGGAGCCTGCACCGGTAACCAATGCGTTCATTCGCCTGCACCCCTCAACGCCGGGTAGAGCGCCCGGTACTTCGAATATCCTTCCGAATACTGGAGCTGGTCCTCGGGATCCACCCGAGATCGAACCGTGACGAAGCGTTCGATTTCGTCCCATCCGTCAAACGCGCCAGCGGCCAGGCCCCCGACGAAGGCTGCCCCGACGGCCGATGCGTCCGGAACCTCCAGCGTCTCCACTTGTGCCCCGAGGATTCCCGCAATGATCTGGACCCAGAGCCTGGACTTAGACCCCCCGTCCGCCACGCGAATGCGCCGCGGCGTAAGCCCATGCTCTGCCAACACCTCCAGATGGTGGCGGAACGCATACCCCACCGACTCCAGTACGGCCCGAAAAACGTCACCCCTGGTCGTGCCGAGATGGAGCCCAGTGAAGGCCCCCCTCGCATCGGGGTCGTGGATGGGGGTTTTTTCGCCTAGGAAGTAGGGCAGACAGGTAACCCCCCGGGCCCCCGGCGCGCTCTCCCCGGCCTCCGCATCCAATTCGGACAGGGTCGTTCCCCTGGCGAGCTGGCTTTGAAACCACCTCACCAGCGTCCCGCTGGAGGCCATGCAGCCATTGGGCAGCCACAGGCCGGGCACCACGTGGTAGTCCAAGTACAGGCGGCGGTCCACCACGGGTTCTGTGGTGCACATCAAGATGTCGCCGGCGCCCCCCAACTTGACCAGCAGATCCCCATCCCGGACCACTCCCGAAGCTAGGGCCGCCGACACGTGATCAGCGCCTCCCGCGGTCACTGGGGTCCCCTCTGGGAGCCCGGTGTCCTGGAATCCAGCGCGGGTCACCCGCCCCACGACTGCGCTGGCGTCGCGTACCGGAGCCAGCAGCCGGGCATCGCACCCACATGCCTGAAGCACGTCGGCTGCCCAGGCCCTAGTTCGGAAATCGTAGAGCCCACTCTCGAGGGCCCAGTTCGACTCAATCGAGTGAGTGTTCGTGAGACGGTGGACAATGAAGTCGTAGGAGCCGCAGATCTGCCGCGTCCGCGACCAAACCCCGGGCTCATGGTCGGCGATCCAGAGGAGGGTCGGTCCCACCGACTGCTGGGTTATCCCTGAGCCGGTCCGCCTCAGGATCTCGTCCTCGTCAAGCCGCTCCCGCAGCACCGCGATCTCCACCCCGGCCCGCGCGTCGTTCTGTTGAATCGAGGGCATGAGGGGCACACCCTCTTCATCCATCAGGATGACGCAGGGAACCATGCCGCAGATGCCCACGCTTGCGACCTCATACCGGGAGGTGACCTCGCTGCAGATCTCGCACACGTTGCGCCACCACTGCTCGGGATCCTCCTCGAACCACCCAGGGGCCCGCGAGGCTGGAGCGACCGGACGACTTAGCGACTCCACGACGCCGGACTTCGGGTCGATCACCACCCCCTTGGTCGAGGTGGTCCCGATGTCCAGCCCGAGCACCACGCTCATCGCCCGGCCGCCCTCAGATAAGAGCTGACACGCTCGGTGCTCACCGGCGCCCAGGTGTCACCGTTGGCCTTCAGCCCCGATCCAACGATCGCGCCATCGGCGATTTCCAGGAAGCGGCCGATGTTGGCAGCGTTGGTGCCCGTGTTCACCAAGACCGGGACGGCTCCGTCGACACCCTCGCATGCGGCCCGCACGGTAACCATGTCCGGCTCGCTCCCAGCCATGGACCCGGAAACCAAGATGGCGTCGGCCAGGCTGGAGACCACTGTACTGCGCGCCACCTCGGCTACGGTGCGCCGCCCCAGAGAAGAGGCGAATTCTGGGGTAATGTTCATCAATATGAGTGTGCCTTCGGCGCCCAGCTCGCGGCGCCGCCGCAGCAGGCGCCCAGCGTCAGGCCGCCAAAGTCCCATGTCGGACTCGTAGACTCCGGTAACCACCTCGCGCACGAAGGTCGCTCCGGTCACGGCCGCGACCGACAGCGCAGCCTCGGCGTCCCACAGGTAGTCGACGCCGAAGGGGACCGTCTTAGGCGCCAGCTCGCTGACTGCCCGGGCGAGAGCCGCCACTCCCGCGAGATTGGCCTGCAGGGTGTAGGGGCGGTCGCCCTCATTGCAGAACATGACAGCGTCGAAGTCCGCGTCGAGGAGGATCGCCAGGTCCTGGCGCAGGGACTCCAGGATGCCGTCCATTCCCCGAGCCGCGTCGTAGAGGGGCGCGCCTGGCAGGGGCAGCAAATGGGCCATCGCGATGAGCGTCTTTTCGCTGCGGAAGACTGACCGAAATCTGCTCGTCATGCCAGGATCACCTCCACGCCTTCTGATCGGATTGCATCCAGCGCGCCCCCATCGGCCTCCCGATCGGTAACCAAGTACCTTGCAGCCGTGAGCGGTCCTATCCGGGAAAACGCGATCCGCCCAAGCTTGCTGTGGTCGGCCACCACGACGCACCGGCCGGCCGATGCGAGCGCGCACCTCTTCACTCGGGCGTCAGCCGGGTTGAACTCGGTCAGCCCGTGGACCGGATGCACGCCCCCAACCCCCATGATGAATGTGTCGAAGCGGAAGTCGCTGAATGCCTTCTCCGCGAGCTCTCCAGTCAGGGACAGTTCGCCCCGCCGCAGTACGCCGCCGGTGGTCATCAGCTGAATTCCCTCCTGATCCTGTAGCACGCTGAGAGCGCGCAGGCTCGGTGTCAGGATCGTCAGATTGCGGCGCCCGACCAGGGCGGCGGCGACCTGCATCGCGGTCGTCCCCACGTCGAGGATCACGGTTTCCCCGTCGCCCACTAGTCCGGCTGCCACCGCCCCGATCCGCTGCTTGGCCTCGACGTTCCGCTCGGCGCGGCCCGAGAACGGTTGTTCATAGCTGGTGGAGGCGGCGGCAACTGCGCCCCCGTGGACCCGGACCGCCAGCCCCGCCCGGGCCAGCACTTGGAGGTCGCGGCGGATCGTCATCTGCGACACCTTGACCGATCCGCTCGCCTCCGACACGCCCACGGCCCCGCGTTCCTCGAGGAGCTTGACCAGCAGCTCCCTGCGCGTCTTCACGTCCATGGTGCGCTAGTTTACATAAAATAGTGAGCGTTTGCAACACCGCCGCGGTTTAATCGGCTCCATCGCCGCGATGTCGGGAAGCGTAGCTAGCCCCTCTCGAGTTCGGCCCGCCAGCTCGATTCCGCCACCGTCACCCGGCTGACCTTGCCGCCCGCCGGGACTCATGCCACCGTTTCAGCGTGGCCATTGGGCGGAGAGGGACGGGAGCTAGAGACACGGGGACCGGTAGGGGAGGCCGGCTCCAACTGAAAGTCGGCCAGGGCCGGCACCGGCGCTTCGCCGGTGCCAGCCCTTCAGGTGATGCCGAACTGCCTTCCCTGGCGACAGACGAGTCCGACTCGCGCCCCGCCGCCCGGCCTATTCCCCCCCTGCAGTCTTTTCGGCGCCGTCCGCCGCCGCAGTGATCCCGCCGAAGAGGTCTGCCAGCTCGCCCGGTTCTGGTGTGCGCCCCAGCTCTGCCTTCGAGAAGAGCGGCACGCCGTCGACCGATACCTCGAAGCGCCCCCCTGTTCCGGGCACTAGGCGGAGGTCCCGGATCTCGTGCACCCAGCTCGCAAGTAGCTCCTGCACCGCCGCCACTGCATCGGTGCGCAGGTCGCACGGAACACAGAACTCTATCTCGATCGACCGGGTCCCCTTGACGTCCATAGAGCCTCCTTGGCGACACTCGTGTCCGGCCCGCTCTGGGCTTTGATATGGCCTAGTGGGATGGCGTCTATACGGCTGGAGTCTCCTCAGTACTTGGAACCGGCAGCGGCCTCATGAAGCGCAGGACCGCGAAGTACAGTCCACCAGTCAGCAGCAGCCCCACGAACACGCTGATGTCGGCGCCCCCCAGCCACATCTTGGTGAGCGGGCTAGCCCAGAGGGCAGAGTTAGTGAACAGGAAGGCCCCGGCCGAGCCGACGATCCAGCAGCCGACGGCGGCCCAATTGATGCCATTCCGGTACCAGTACTGCCCCCCTTTGATACGGAGCAGGTCGTCTCCCGAGTATCCCTGGCGCCGCAGCGACAACCGATCCAGGGCATCCACCATGTAGATGGCGCTCCACGAAGCGATCCACACCACTTCGAGGCTGAGGAAGGAGGTGAAAGTGGAGGAGAAGTTGGTGATCAGGATCGCGTACAGCGCGACCAGCACTGAGATCGTCCCGTCGATGAGGATCGTGCGAGTCCGGGGGACCTTGATCCCCAGCGCCAAGAGGCTCAATCCCGAGGAGTAGCTGTTAAGGAAGTTTGAGGTGAGCTGTCCGGCGATGGCTGTCACCAAGAAAGGCACCGCCATCCAAGTGGGGACGAGGCTGCTCATGGCCGCAATTGGATTGGCGGCACTCGCCAAGCCTACTTGGGCCCCGACCAGAACCCCAGTCCCGATGAGGATCGACCCCGGAATGATTGCGCCGATACCAGTCCACCAAACAATGCCCGCGGCGGAGGTGCGGGTGGGTAGATGGCGAGTGTAGTCGGCGGCGTAGTTGATCCAAGCGAACACGGTCGAGGCAAACATGACCGAGAGGGCCAGAAGCCAAGTCGTGGACACGCTACCTGTGACCGGCTTGGGCACCACCGTCGCCTTGATGTGCGTGATCATGAAGACGACGATGATCAAGCTGACCAGCCCAAATATGACCATGGCGTACTTCTGCACGACAACAATGGTCGCGTGCCCCAGGAGAGTGATTGAGAACGTGCCGACCGCCATCGCCAGCAGGCAGATCACGGCGATGCCAGGATTGGAGGAGATGCCCGCCTTGGCCAGGAGCGCCTCTAGGGCGAACGTGCCGACGATCAGCGAAATCGTCTCCCAACCCACAAGAGTGATCCAACTCAAGAAGCTGGGGGCCTTGTTTCCGCGCAGGCCGAACGCTGCGCGAGAGAGGGTGAGCGTGGCGGTGCCCGCACGGGCGCCCGGAATCGCTGCCAGTCCGACGATAAAGAATGACAGGCAGCCGATGAAGTCGGCAGCCAGGGCCTCTGGGATCGTCAGCCCGAAGGAGACCAGAACCGCCCCGATGGGAATGCCCAGAATCGTAATGTTCCCGGCAAACCAGATGGGGAACAGGTCCCATGAACGGCCGTAGCGTGCTTGCTCAGGGCTGATGTCTATGCCCTGGTGTTCAACCTCGAACGCCTTTCCCTGAACTTCCGTTCCCGGCGAGGGTACGCCTGTGGCCCCGGGCCCCACGTGCAGATCCATGACTCTCTCCTCCAGTTTGCTGTCCTAGACGCGAGCGGACCTTGCTTGCCTCATCCCGGTGTCGATCGGCTCCGCGCCCGTTCGGGCCCCCAGCGCCTGGTTCCCTGCGAGGGACATGCCTACTGCTGTGCCGGGCAGCGAGGCACCGAGGCGCAACAGAGCTTCCCTTCGGTCATGCCCGCATCGCACTGAGGAAGCGCTTGCGAGGTGGACCGATCCATCGCCCGAGCCGAGGTCGGAGGCGCCTAGGCGTTCGCGGCCTCCCTGGGCCCGCGTCACCTCGACTGATCCCCACGTCCTTCGAGGGGCAGCTTCACCGGCGCCAGACGGCTCGGGACCGCGAGTTCGGGATGCGAGGCCGCGACACGCCACTTCCGCTGTACTCCCAAGTCTTTATCGGATCGGTGCTCCGAACCGTTCAGCCGCCGTCCCTGGGACCCTTGTTGTTGGGCGACTATACATCACGGGATGAGCGAGCGCAAGGCCTTTGGTGTGCGAGTCATCGGACCGCTCCGTGATGGGCGAGTCGGAACTCCAGGTCGCGCAGCAGGTGGCCGACGAGCCTCCCGGGGACGCTCAGGCTCGAGCATCCCCCCGCAGCTGCGCCACCTCTCGCCCGACTATCTCAGCCGCCTCCTCCACCTCGGCCCGGGTGGTCCCCCTCCCAAGGGTGAGCCGCAGATGTGCTCCAGCCAGTGCCGGTGGGAGCCCCATCGCCAGGAGCACATGAGACGGAGCCTGGGAACCACTGGCGCATGCCGACCCCGCCGAGGCGCACACCCCAGAGCGGTCGAGGCGCATGAGCAACAGCTCACCC
>JAKAVU010000153.1 GCA_021817185.1 bacterium | reverse complement strand
ACCAGGCGGCGGGGTCCGTAAGGTGGTCCCACTCGTGAGTGTTGAAACAGCTTCGCCCACCTACGTATCGTTCGATCTGGAGACGACCGGGCTATCACCGAAGTCGGACGCGATCATCGAGATCGGAGCTGTGAAGTTCGATCAGGCGGGGGTCCTCGACACCTTCTCCACCCTGGTCGATCCCGGCCGACCCGTGCCCCTGGTGGTCCAGCGTCTGTGCGGACTCCATGATCAGGATCTGGTCGGCCAGCCGGTGCCCGCCGAGGCGGTGGCCGAGCTTGCGATCTTCTGCGAGGGGAGCCTGCTGGTGGGCCATGGGGTCGGGTTCGACCTCGCCTTCTGCGCCGAGTTGCTGCCGGAGGCGTTCGCCCGCCGAGCGGCGGTCGACACCTCGGAGCTGGCCCGGACCTTTCTCCCGTCGGCGCAGAACCACAGCCTCGAGGAGCTCAGCCGCAACCTGGAACTGCTCCATGACCGTCCCCATCGCGCGCTCTCCGACGCCGAGGCGACCCGGCTTCTGCTGTGGAGGTTGGTTGAGTTGGCCAGGGAGCTGCCCGCGCCCCTGCGCTCTCAGGTCATCGACCTGTGCCGCGACGGCCCCTGGCCCGGTGGCCGGTTCATGGCCGAGCAGCTGGCCGCTCACGCCGCGACCCCGGAGCGGAGCATCCCACCGGTGCCGCTTCCGGTCCTGATCGAGGACCCTCCGGCCCCCAAGGGGGAGCTCGACCAGCAGTTCGTGCTTGACGCCTTCGGTCCGGGGGGGCTGCTGGCCGCTGCCAACTCTGAGTTTGAACTTCGGGAGGAACAGCAGCAGATGGCGCTCGCCGTGACCCAGGCGTTCCAGCGCGACCAGGAGCTGCTGGTGGAGGCCGGGACCGGGGTGGGCAAGTCCTTGGCCTACCTGCTGCCGGCCCGGGAGTGGGCGGCGAGGCGCGGGGAGCGCGTGGTGGTATCGACCCACACGATCACCCTGCAGGAGCAGCTGCTCGGCCAGGACCTGCCCCGGCTGGAATCCGCTCGACCGCTGCCGGTGCGAGCCGCGGTCTTGAAGGGCAGGGGGAACTATCTCAGCCTGCGACGGCTGGAGCGCTGGCTGAGGGCGGGAGCCGCCGAGGGGAAGACCCGGGACGCTGACGAGCTGCGCTTCAAGGTGCGCGCCTTGATCTGGTCCCGCGAGACCAAGACCGGGGACCGCTCGGAACTGCGCCTGGCGGGGCGGGATCCGGAGTTCTGGGAGCGGGTGGGGTCCAACGTCGATGACTGTCTGGGGCCCGCCTGCCACAACTGGCGCGACCGGCGATGCTTCATGGCCCGGGCCCGGCTGGCGGCGCGTGAGGCCGACCTGGTCATCGTCAACCATGCCCTCCTGCTGACCGACGCCGACAGCGGCGGCTCGGTCCTTCCGGAGTTTCACCGCCTGATCGTCGACGAGGCTCATCACCTCGAGGAGGCGGCGACGCAGGCCAGGGGCAAGCGCATGGCCGCAGGCTCGGTCCTGGCGGTCATCGATCGTCTGCCGGAGATGGGGGAGGCGGAGCTCGGCCAGACACTCCGCGCGGCGCGCCAGACGGTGATCAACGCCTTCGGGGACCTCCGGCTGCTGGCCGGTGCCGAACCCGGGCGGGGCTACCAGCAGGCGGTTGTGAATCCCCGGCTCACCACCTCGGCACACTGGCCGCGGGTGGCCAAGTCGCTGCAGCGGATGCAGCGGGCGCTGGACGCCGCTGCCAACGGGCTCCGCCGTGCCGGCGAGGAGGGGTCGATCACTCCCTCGCTCTTTCCCCAGCCCGACAACGCCGCCAGGGAGTGCCTGATGGCAGGCGACGCACTCGCCGGGATGGCACGCCTGGCCCAGGTCGCCCTCTCGGCCGCGGCGGAGGTCGAGCCCGCGGCCCAGGTGGTCTGGGTGGAGGTCGAGCGGGGGGACCGGGCGGTGCTGCGCACCGCCCCGATCGAGGTTGCGACCGCGCTGCGCTCGGAGCTCTTCGACAACTGCCAGACGGTCGTGCTGACCTCCGCGACCCTGGCCGTCGCCGGTTCGTTCCGGTACATCCGTGAGCGCCTGGGGGTCGAGGGAGCGGAGGAGCTGGTGCTGGACTCCCCATTCGACTATCTGCACCAGTCACTGTGCTGCATCCCCCGGGGCGTTCCTGGGCACGGGGACCCCGCCCATCCGGTCGTGGTGGCGCGGATGGTGGCCGAGATCGCAGAGCAGCTCGGCGGCCGGACCCTGGTGCTCTTCACCGGCTATCAGGCGCTCCGGGAGGTGCACCAGCAGCTCCGCGGAAGGCTGCAGAGCAGAGGCATAGTGGTGCTCGGCCAGGGTCTGGACGGAACCCGCAACCAGCTGTTGCGCAACTTCCGCCAGCACGGTAGGACCGTGCTGCTGGGCACCAACAGCTTCTGGGAGGGGATCGATCTGCCAGGCGACATCCTGCAGTGCGTGGTGATCGACAAACTGCCCTTCCCGGTCCCCAGCGACCCCATCTTCCAGGCCCGGGCACGCGGCCGGGCCGACTCCTTCTCCCAGCTCGCTCTGCCCGAGGCGGTGCTGCGGCTCAAGCAGGGATTCGGCCGGCTGGTGCGGGGCCACGGTGACCGTGGCGCGGTGGTCATCTGCGACCCCAGGATTCTGGAGAAGAGCTACGGAGAGAGCTTCGTGGCCGCCCTGCCCCACGCCCGATTCAACTACGATCCAGCCGATGAGGTGGCCGCCGTGGTGAGCGCGTTTTTGGGCCAGGGGGACCGCGGTGAGTGAGGGGGCGCGCCCCCTGCGGCTCTCCCTGGTGCAGCAGGCGCCCAGACTGGGCGATCTGCGGTCCAACCTCGAGGCCACCGCCGCCCGCCTGGATGAGGAGGCCGGCGCGGGCCAGGACCTGGTGGTCTTCCCCGAGCTCAGCCTTTGCGGCTATTTCTTGAAGGACCTGGTGCCGGAGACCGCGATCCGGCTCGATGGCCCCGAGCTGCGCGAGCTGGCGCTGGCTGCCGGCAGGGCGCGAGCGGTGGTCGGAGCGGTCATCGAGTCTCGCGACCACCGCTTCTTCAATGCCGCGGTGGTGGTGGGGGCCGAAGGGGTCCTGCACGTGCATCGCAAGGTCTACCTGCCGACCTATGGGATGTTCGACGAACAACGGTATCTGGCGGCCGGGTCCACCATCCAGGCTGTGGATCTGGACTTTGCCGGCTGCGGGACCTGGCGGATCGGTGCTTTGGTCTGCGAGGACCTCTGGCACCCCAGCGCCCCCTACATCCTCAGTCGGCAGAGCGCCGACCTCATCGTCTGCCCGTCGGCAAGCCCGGGCCGGGGGGTCTCTGGTGTGGAGCTGGGGACCGCCAGCCTGTGGCGATCGATGCTGCAGAGCTACTCGGCGCTGTTCACCACCTTCGTCGCCTACTGCAACCGGGTCGGGTTCGAGGACGGCCACTACTTCTGGGGAGGCAGCTCAGTTCACGGGCCCGAGGGTCAGGCGCTGGGGCCCGCCGCAGCCGACGAGCCGGGGGTGAACCGGGTTGCCCTGGACCGGCGCCTGCTACGGAGGGCCCGAATCGCCTATCCACTCCTGCGGGACGAGCGGACCGACATTCTGAGGTCTGCCCTCAGGGAGCTGGACCCAAGGTGAGCGAGCTCGACATCAACCCGGAGCTGGTGCGCCGGATTCTCAAGGCGTTCATCCGCGACGAAGTGCTCAAGGTTGGGGCCCTGGGTGTGGTGGTCGGTGTCTCCGGGGGGATCGACTCCGCGCTCGCGTACTGGCTCGCCGTGGAGGCGCTCGGCAACCAGGCGGTGCTGGGGGTGGCGATGCCCTACCGGCACAGCTCCAGCGACAGTCTGGAGGATGCCCGATCGGTGGCGCAGGCCCTGTCGGCGCAGCTGCTGGTGGTGGACATCAGCGCCCAGGTGGACGCCTACTTCACCCAGTACCCGACCGAGAGTCACACCCGGCGCGGCAACAAGATGGCCCGGGAGCGGATGGCGGTGCTCTACGACATCTCCCACGACCGCTCGATGCTGGTGCTGGGCACCTCCAACAAGTCGGAGTTGATGCTGGGTTATGGGACCCTCTATGGAGACATGGCCCATGCCCTGAACCCCCTTGGGGACCTCTACAAGACCCAGGTCTACCAGCTGGCGGAACACCTTGGGCTGCCGGCCAACCTGCTCAGCAAGCGGCCGTCCGCAGACCTCTTCGCGGGCCAGCTGGACGAGGATGACCTGGGGTTCTCCTACACCCAGGCCGACCTCATCCTTCACCGTCTGGTCGAACAGCGCGAGCCGGCGTCAGGGCTCTACGAGCTGGACATCCCCCGTTCCGTGGTCCAGTCCGTCCTGGAGCGCGTCAGGCGGAATCAGTTCAAGCGCCGCCAGCCGCTGATCGCCAAGCTGTCGGCGAGGACCATCGAGATGGACTTCCGCTATCCCCGCGATTGGGGTTACTGACCCGGGTGGGGACCCTCCACGTCGTGGCGACCCCGATCGGTAACCGCGACGATCTCTCGCCGCGCGCCGCTGAGATCCTGCGGTCCGCCCGGGTGGTGGTGGCTGAGGACACCCGGCACAGTGGCCGCCTGCTGGCGGCTATCGGCGCCCATCCCCGCTACCTGGCGTTACCGGGGGAGCAGGAGCGGCGCCGCACCGAGTCTGTCCTCGACGCCCTTCAGGAGGGCGACGTCGCCCTGATCTCCGACGCCGGCATGCCTGCCATCTCCGACCCGGGTCGGGAGGTGGTGGATGCCGCCAGAGGGGCCGGATTCACGGTGCTCGCCGTGCCCGGACCGTCGGCGGTGGTGGCCGCGGTCGCCGCCAGCGGGCTCCGGGCCGACCGCTTCACCTTCCTGGGCTTCCCGCCTCGCCAAAGGACCCGGCTGCGGCGGCTGTTCGAGGCCGCTGCGGCGTTTGCGGTGGTCTTCTACGAGTCTCCGCACCGCCTGGCCACCACCCTGGAGTGGCTGGACGAACCCCTCGGGGATCGGCGGGTGGCGGTGGCCCGCGAGATCTCCAAGCTCCACGAGACCTGGTACTTGGGGACTGCAGGCCAGCTGGCGGCGCAGTTCCGGGCCGATCCGCCCAGGGGGGAGTGCACGGTGGTGGTCGAGGGACCCCGAAGCGCTGGGACGGCCGGTGGCTGAAGTCGACCTCATCGACGCCCACTGCCACCTGGACGAGATGGCCCGCCACGGGGTTGCGGTCACCGCCGCGCTGGAGCGGGCGCACCAGGCCGGCGTGCACCAGGTGGTCACCAGTGGCGACGGCCTCGACGACAGCCGGGAGGCGTGCCGGCTGGCCGAGCGGCATGCCGAGGTCCACTTCACCGTCGGCTGGCACCCCAACAATGGACGGCCGCCAACGGACCGTGAGGTGGAGGAGCTTCGCCAGCTGCTGGCCCACCCGCGGGCGGTCGCCGTGGGGGAGGTGGGGCTGGACTACCTTGATCGCCCTGCTCGGCCAGCTCCGTCCCCCGCGGTGCAGCAGGAGGTGCTGGCCCAGATGCTGGTGCTGGCCGAGGAGGTGGGCAAGCCGGTGGTGATTCACATGCGCCAGGCCGGAACCGACCTCGTGTCGCTGCTGGACCGCAGCCCGCGGGTACCGGTCCTGCTGCACTGCTTCAGTGGGGACGACGCATTCGCGGCCCAAGCGGCCGCGCGGGGGCTGCTGTGCTCCTTCGCCGGCAACGTCACCTTCCGCTCTGCGGGGCCCCTGCGCGCTGCCCTTCGGGTTGTGCCGTCCGCGCTCCTGGCGATCGAGACGGACAGTCCCTTTCTCGCTCCCGAGCCCCACCGGGGCTCGGTCTGCGAGCCGGCCCTGGTCCGCGCCACCGCCACCCGGGTGGCGATCGAGCGCGGGGAGTGCCTCGACACCCTGGCCCGGGTCACCACTGCCAACGTGCGCCAGTTCTTCAACCTGCCTTGACCACGCTCGACCTCTGCCGCCCGGAGACCGTTCGGGCGGTCGCCCGGCGGTTCCGGGTCCTGCCCCAGCATCGGCTGGGACAGAACTTCTTGATCTCCAAGGAGGTGCGGGACGCGATCGTCGGCGGAGTGGATGTCACGATCCCGGCGCTGGAGATCGGCTGCGGCCTGGGAGCCCTCAGCCAGGGGCTGCTGGAGGCCGGGGTCGAACTCACCGGGATGGAGGTGGATCCCAACTGCGTGGCCGCCCTGCGCCTGCTGCAGGCAGGTCACCCGAGCTTCCGCGTGATCCAGAAGGATGCCCTCTTGGTGGGCGCGAACGAACTGGGCCTGCCAGCCCCCTACCAGGTGGTGGCCAACCTCCCCTACCAGATCACGGGGGCGCTCCTGCCCCGGCTGCTGGAGTGGCGGCCCCAGCCCTCGCGGTGCCGCCTGCTGGTGCAGCGCGAGGTCGCCCGACGCCTCACTGCCGAGCTTGGGGACTGGTCCTTGGCCACCTTGACCCTGCGGCTGGTGGCGACCGTGACCCTGGAATTCGATGTCGACCCTGCCAGCTTCTGGCCCTCGCCTCGGGTCTGGAGCTCCCTGATCGAGCTGCGGCCCCGCCCCGGCGCTCGGCCCGAGCTCCTACCGCCCCTGATCGGGCTCGCCCGCCCCATCTTCCAGATGCGCCGCAAGCAGGTTCACCAC
>JAKAVU010000152.1 GCA_021817185.1 bacterium | reverse complement strand
CTTGCTCAGTTCCACCTGGCGCGGACGCCGGTCCTCCTGATCGCCTCGGGCGTGCCTCCGCCGCGCCCGCCCGGATGCCGAGCCTCTAAAGCGCTGACCCGGGGCGGGCCGCCTCAATTACTGACAAACAGGAACCCCGCACCGAATTCGGTGCGGGGTTCACACTCCCCCGGTCTCGGGACCGCTGAAAGGATCGGATCAGATCATCACAGCCGGTGACGTGCGACGCAGGTGCAGGTACCCCATGAAGGTGAGGATCAGGGTGATCGCCGCGAGTACGAAGGCGACGATGGACGCGATCAGAGCGATCTGTCCAATGGTCCCGAAGGCGTAGGCCTCCAGCAGCATGCTCCGCAGCGTGGTGCCCTGGAACGAGGTGGCCTCAAGGGCTGACAGCTGGGCGGCCTGGGAGCTCCCCGGCTGGGCCGCACGGGCCGCCGAGCTCACCAGGGAGTAGACGCCGTGGTAGGGCATCTCAGACAGGTGCACCGCGATGAAGTGGTCCGCGTAGGCCTCCGCCTGGGCGCCGGTGAGCACCTCCTGGCCGGCGTACTGGAGCAGGTAGGGCTTCATCCCCGGGGTGATCTCGGTGCCGGCCTTGGCGTGAGTGAAGGCGGCTGCGACCGGGAAGAAGACCTTTTGCGAGGCCAGCTGATTGTGCACCTGATTCTGAGTGAAGACCGCGCCCCACATCATGAGCGCCCCTGCCACGATCAAGGTCAGGGTCAGCATCGCACCCACCGAAGTCAGTAGCGCATCGAAAGTCTTGCGTCGCATTTGTCGACCTCCTTTTCAGGTCTGCCGCGAATCGGTCGCTCGTCCGACTTGTTCCGTTCTTCCCTTGCGGGCGGTGAGCCCTCGGTAGAACTCACATCCCTAGCTTGGCCATTAGCTGACCGAGGATCTAGGGTGATTCCCTCAGCGCGGTGCCGAGTGGAACCACCCACCGGCTGCGGCCGCCACTTGGGGGGCTGTCCTGCCCGTCATGACCAGCCAGCCGGAACGGCGGAATCCTACGAGTGGGCCCGGGCGGCTGAGTTCGCCGACGACCGGCTAAAGTCTTTTCATGAGTCCAACCGCCTGGCCGCACTCCACCGCTCCGGTCGGACTCGCCGGGGGGCTGCCGGTCGCTGTCCTGGACCAGCTCCGATACGGTGCGCCAGCTCTGCGTACTGGACTCAGAGGTGCTGCTGGGGGTTGTTTGTCACCTCGACCCCTCCCTACTGCCCCCAGCCGCTGTTCCGCCCCAGCCAGAACCGAGACGGCCACGCCGTGGGTGACCGCAGCGACCCTTGCAGCCACCGAGTTCTCTGACCCGGTGCGGCAGTATCAAGTCCTCGGCATGTCCAAGACAGTCCTCAACGACTACCCGACGGTGGAGGGCGCTGGGCCTGCGACGCACCTGCTCGAGATGCTTGCCAGGGCCCGTCGACGGTCAGGTGCGGTAACAATCGGGGCCGAGCCGGGCGGCCCGGGCGGAGGGGCGGACGAACCTGCGGTCGGCGGACCCATTCCGGCGGCGTGGCCCGCTGCCGGACGAGTTTTTCCTTGAGGAGGAGTGGTGAAGTACGTCAACAGCGTCAGCCTTGACCTGCCGTTTGAGGCGGCCGTCACGGCCGTCCAGCAGGCGTTCGCCGATCAAGGCTTCGGTCTGCTCACAACAGTCGACGTCCAGAAGACCCTGCGCGAGAAGATCGGCAAGGAGATCAACCCGTACCTGATCCTGGGAATCTGCAATCCCACCATCGCTGACCAGGTGCTGAGCCTGGATCCGCAGGTGGGGGCGCTGCTGCCCTGCAGCGTTGCCATTCGCTGGGACGGGGAGCGCACCCAGGTTCACGCCCTGGACCCCGCGGTGATCGGGGAACTCGAGGCCAACGCGGGGCTGCGCGCCCCGGCCGGCGAGGCCGGCCGCCGCATGGGCCTGGCCATGGCCAGCCTCAACTCCGGCCAGCGAGGCAGCCAGGGCGTCTGATCGCGGTTCCTCGCGAACCTCTCTCAGCCAAGCTCGGACGGGTCCCGCCAGCGGGTCAGCTCGCCGCTCAGCTCGCCGGATGCTGCCAGGGTGTTGCTGATCGTGCCGTGTCGGCGCAGGTTGAGATGGAGCAATTCGAGCCGCCGGTCTGACTCCTCGGTGTCAATCTGAATGACGTAGTGGGATCCAGCGATCCGCGGCGGGAACTGCTGGCGCTCCACCTCGACCCGGACCATGGCCCGCCGGTAGCGGAACTCCAGGATGTGGGAGAAGCGCTCGATGTTCTTGGATAGGCAGGCGGCCAGAGCTGCCGCCAGGAGGTCAGCCGGCCCTGGTAGCGTGCTCTCCGGCTCGGCGCTGGCATCGAAGCTGATGGCGGTCGATCCGGCCTGGACCACGGCCCGGCCCCCGGCGCTCAGCTCGGCCCGCACCTCGTAGCGCAGCCGACTCGGGGCGCTCACCGCCCGCGGCCCCCGTGGGCCAGGGAATCCGTTGCGCCCGCACTCGAAGCCATCCCGCTGGCGGCGCCCTGGGCGCCTGGCCCGGCGCCGGCCGTCAGGGAGTCACCGGTGAGGGCTGGGCCACCGCCGAACCGCGCCGGCCGTCCCTCTTCGACACCGCGCCGCGGCTCCCGCCGCAGCACCTGGGGCCCCGGCGTGGGTTTCCCCCGCCCTCGATCCGGGCGGCCCCTGAATCCGCTCACACGCTCACTCGCCGCGAAGACCGGAGGAGAACCGCTTGCGAGGTTCTCCCCCGGTCCGGTCCCGAAGGGCGGAATGTCGCCCCCTCCCCCGGGGCGTGTCTTTCGGGTATGCCAGGTCCGATCAGCCGGTGACCGTCATGGTTCCAGCCATGTAACCCTTGAGTCCCATCGGGGACCCCAAGCCGCCATCCCCGTTGCCACAGGGGTCCATGCACTGCCACAGATAGCTGCCGGCCTTGCCGGTGTGGATCACGAAGGTGATGCGGGACTGGCCGGCCATGGGAACGTTGAGCCCGAGCTGCGGGATGGTGAGGGTATGAGCCACCTGGCTGGGGGCGAGGTAGCTGAGGGTGTGCGCTCCGCCCACCGTGGTGTTGGGAGCGAGCGGGTTGATCCCCTGCACCTGCATCACGTTCCCCACCGTGCCGGTCACTTTGGCGAACTTGGTGAACGCGCCGGTGAGAGGCGTGGCGTTGTCAAAGTCGGTCACCGTCACCTTCACCGTCGAATTGGCGGGTACGGAGAAGTCGGACGGCACGTAGGCCGGGCCGAGCGAACCGGACCCCATCATCTGGCCGGTCACGATGGTCAAGTTGAGGGTGGCGCTGGCGGTCCCGCTGGTGGCGCCCAGAGGCACCGCCCCCTGGGAGATGCGCAGGTGCCCTCCCCAACCTTCGGCGTAGCCGCCGATGAGCACCACCGCCGCCATCAGGGCGGCGACGATCATCACCCCCAGAATCCACATTCCCGGCTCGCGCTCAATCGGGGTTCCCTTCACGTCCATAGGCGGCTCCTAGAACTTCTCTACCGATGATTGATGGCTGTTTTCATGCTGGCAGCCGCTCGGCCCAGGGGTGAGGGGGATTACCCGCCATTCGGACTAGGTGAAAACTCGTGGGTGGGTGGGCCGGTGGGTGGCGCGGGCTGCGCTGAGATCTCCGGTCACCGGGGTCGGACCGTCTCCGCGAGCGTGTCTGCCCCTCGCTAGGTACCCTGAGGAGTGGCCGTACCCGCGACGACTCATTCGACGGGAGCCGGAGCTACAGGGCACATTTGTGGGCTTGGGGCGGTCGCGACTCGAGGCGGCCCCGGACGTGGTGCGCGGTCACCGGCCGACGCCGCGCCCGCTGCCGGGGGCGGTGTTCCCCGGGTACCGCCCCGGCGGGCGCGGCCTTCGCCGCAACAACCAGGCCGCCGCGGTCACCCCTCGAGACGCGTTCATCTCCAGGGCGCTCGTCGACGCTGGTCTCGGAGTGGCTTAGAGTTGCATAGACGCTGGTTCGCCTATCAGAGGAGATGTTGGATGCGGGTAGGGGTCCTGACTGGGGGTGGGGACGCGCCGGGGCTCAATGCGGCAATTCGCGCGATTGCCCGGAAAGCCCTCGCCGACGGTGGCGAGGTGGTTGGGATCCACAACGGTTGGGCGGGCTTGGTCGAGGAGCTCGACATGCGCATGATCGACCCGCACCAGGTCTCCGGCATCCTCGCCGTGGGGGGGACGATCCTGGGAACATCCAGGGTCAATCCGCTCTCCAGCGAGCAAAGCATGCAGGCGGTGGTCGCCAACTTCGAAGCGGCTGGCCTCGACGCCCTGATCACCCTTGGCGGCGACGACACCCTGTCGGTGGCCGCGGCCTTGGCGGACCGCGGGCTGGCGGTGGTCGGGGTCCCCAAGACGGTGGACAACGACCTCCAGGTGACCGAGTACTGCGTCGGCTTCGACACCTCGGTCAGCATCGTCACCGAGGCGCTGGACCGGCTGCACACCACCGCGGCCGCCCACCACCGGGTGATGGTGGTGGAGGTGATGGGGCGTGACACCGGCTGGGTGGCGCTGATGGGTGGCCTCGCCGGCGGAGCCGACATGATCGTCATTCCCGAGTTCGCGATTCAGCTGGACGAGATCGTCCAGCATCTCCAGAGCCGGCGCGCCCGGGGCCGCGACTTCAGCATCGTGGTGGTCGCCGAGGGGGCCACGGTTGGCGGCCTGCCGAGTGTCGACGACCAGGCTGGAGCTCGCGACGCGTTCGGGCACCTCCTGCTCAGCCGACGTGGCGTGGGGCCTCAGCTGGCAGAGCAGATCGAGGCCGCGACAGGATTCGAGTCGCGCGTCACAGTGCTCGGCTACACCCAGCGTGGAGGCGCTCCTACCGCCTACGACCGGATCTGGGCGACCCGAGTTGGCGCTGCCGCCTATGACCTGATCAGGGAGGGTCGATTCGGCGTCATTCCCGTCAAGCGCGGCGACGGAATCGCGGTGGCGACCCTGGCCGAGGTCGCCGCAGGCCAGCGTCGAGTGCCCCAGGACCTGTACGAACTAGCCAGGGTCTTCTACTGAGCTGATCCGGGGTCGAACCCAGGAGCTGGCCGGGGGCGCCTGGATCAGGGGCTCGGGGCGGACCTGGTGGCGAGGCCGCGAGGAGACGGGGCGGGCCGTAGGATTGGCGCCAATATCCGCCCCGGCAGGCGCTGACGGGGATCTCGGTCCCACCGCTTTGCGACTGCCGTTTTCCCGGGAGGCCTCTCATGCCCGACGAGCCTGGATCATCTGTCTCCAACTTCGACTCGCTCGCCAACCTGGCGACCCCGGAGTCGCGAATGGATCACCTGTTGGGCTTCGTGCCCCGCGTCCTGGCCAGCAAGGTGCACATATTTTTCCTGCTCGGCCTGGGGGTGTATCTGGTGCTGCTACCGCTGCTGGGGGTGGTGGTGAGCGCCAAGGCTGAACTCATCGGCGGCAATTACACCAACGTCACCAGCGATGTGGGCGCCTGCATCGCGGCCGGGGGCACTCTTCATCTCATTCACCAGGCCCGCAAGCGGTCCCGGCTCGAAGAGGAGCGTCTCCACCTAACCCGCCAGATGCACAAGCTGCTTTTTCGCGTCCACGCTGCCGATGCCGCCAATCTGGAGGCGGAGGGAGCGGAGTAGGGCCGGTGACTCGAGATGGCCGCGCGACAAAGGCGACCTGGGTTCATCCGGCCGATGAGGCGCGGCTCCCCACGGCGCTGCCTGCGACCCGCGTTGGATCTAGGATGGCCAGGTGACGAGCTCAGACTCGAGGGCGCCCGACCTCGACCGGGCATTGGTGATTCGGGACGCCGCCACCCTGCGCGCGATTGCTCATCCCGCGCGGATGCGGATTCTGGAGCGGCTGGTCATGGAGGGGCCGATCACGGCGACTCAGTGCGCCGGTCTCACCGGTCTCAGCCCATCCGCCTGCAGCTATCACCTGCGCTTGCTGGGGAGGGCCGGGTTGGTGGCGGAGGAGCCCTCCACTGAGGACCATCGCCGGCGGCCGTGGCGGGCCACCTTTCGCAGCCTTTCGATGGCGCCGGAAGACCCATCCCTGGCTACGCCAGAGTTCAACGCCGCGGCTCGGGGCGTGGCCCAGCAGGTGCTGGCAGTCTCCGAGCGCCGGACCATGGCGTACTTGGAGACCGAGGCCGAGGAGGCCGCCGGTTGGCGGGCGGCGGGCGGCCTCAGCCAAGACATCCTGGACCTCACCGTAAGCGAGGCCGTCGCCCTGCGGGAGGATCTCGACAAACTGGTCGTCGCGCACTCGCTGCGGCGAGGCTCCGCCACCCCTGTCCGCCCCCTGCGCTCGGACTCGCGCCTGGTCCACTTTGAATTTCGCCTCATCCCACTTCCAAGCCCGGGGCAAGAGCCGATCGGGCAGCCGGCTGGGGCCGATTTCGACTAACATTCGCCACACAATCGAATAGCCCCTCGAGCGAATGGGAATCCGGTGCGGGAAGTGGTCCCAAATCCGGAGCTGTCGCGCAACTGTGAGCGGGGAGCCCAAGCCAGCGAGCCACCGGGAGCGATCCTGGGAAGGCGGTTTTGGGCGCTGATCCGCAAGCCAGGAGACCGGCCCGAGCGGGTATCTCGTACCCCCGCGCGCAACGGGAAGGACGGCCTCTGGCGGCAGGCCCAGTTCTGGCGTGGGGGGCAATTGTTGCCGCCGGGAGGTGGAGACGATGAGGTCGTCTCAAG
>JAKAVU010000151.1 GCA_021817185.1 bacterium | reverse complement strand
ATCTCCTCGCCCCGTCGGCGCTGGCGACCCCGGCCGAGCTGGTCGAGATGGCGCGCAACGCTCCCCTGCTGTCCGAGCAGGCGCTGGTGGAGCAGGTCTCCTGCCGGGAGATCCAGCGGGTGACGGAGGCGCTGCATCCCGCCCTCCTGAAGGGAATCTCGGCGGCGGCCGCGGGGCCGGGTCGCGGGCTGCGGATAGCGGTGCTCGACCTGGGGGTCAAGCGCAACACCCTTCGTTCGTTGGTGAGCCGGGGCGCCGAGGTCTGGCTGCTCCCCCACAGCTGCAGCCTCGCGGACCTCCAGCGGCTGCGTCCGGACGGCGTGGTCCTCGCCAACGGCCCGGGCGACCCCGCCACCCTGCCGGCCGAGGTGGCGCTCACCGAGGAGATCATCGCCCGCTATCCGGTGCTGGCGATCTGCCTGGGTCACCAGCTGGTGGGACGAGCCATCGGGGCCACCACCAGCAGGCTCCCGTTCGGGCACCACGGCGGCAACCACCCGGTGCAGGACCTGACCACCGGCGAGGTCTTCGTCACCCCCCAGAACCACGAGTTCCAGGTGGACGAGGGGAGCATCCCCGACGGCTCCGGATGGTTCGTCTCCGAGCGCAACCTCAACGACGGGTCGGTGGAGGGCATCCGCCACCGGACCCTGCCTGTGATCTCGGTCCAGTACCACCCCGAGGGCAGCCCGGGGCCGCAGGACCGTCAGCGCCTCTTCGACGAGTTCCTGGACCTCTGCCGGGACTCCCACCGGGCGCCGGTCGGGCTCTGGTCGGAGCGGGCGGGCTCGGAGCAGCCGCCCCGGAAGGTGCTGGTGCTGGGCAGCGGCCCCATCGTGATCGGCCAGGCGGCGGAGTTCGACTATGCGGGAACCCAGGCCTGCCGTTCGCTCCGCGAGGAGGGGGTCGAGGTGGTCCTGGTCAACAGCAACCCGGCCACCATCATGACCGACGAGGAGACCGCCGACCGGGTCTACCTGGAGCCCCTCACGGTCAGCTCGGTCGAGCGGATCATCGCCCGCGAGCGGCCCGACAGCCTGCTGGCCGGCCTGGGGGGCCAGACCGCGCTCAACCTGGCGGTCGCGCTCGCCGACCAGGGGATCCTGGAAAAGCATGGGGTCAGGATCCTGGGCACCCCCCTGGAGGCGATCCGGGACGCCGAGGACCGCGACCGCTTCAAGCGGCGCATGGTGGCGATCGGAGAGCCGGTTCCCCCCTCCCGCACCGTCAACTCGGTCGAGGAGGCGGTCGCCTTCGCGGACGAGGTTGGGCTCCCCCTGGTGGTCCGGCCGGCCTTCACCCTGGGCGGGACCGGCGGAGGGATCGCCACCACCAGGGAGGAGCTGGAGCTGGTGGTCGCCCGCGGCCTGCGCGCGAGCCCGATCACCCAGGTGCTGGTGGAGCAGGCGTTGATGGGCTGGCGCGAGCTCGAGTACGAGGTCATGCGGGACCGTACGGGCACCTGCATCTGCGTCTGCAACATGGAGAACCTGGACCCCATGGGGGTCCACACCGGGGACTCGATAGTGGTCGCCCCCAGCCAGACCCTCACCGACAAGGAGCACCAGCAGCTGCGCTCGGCGGCGCTGCGGATCATCTCCGCCCTCGGCATCGAGGGGGGCTGCAACGTGCAGTTCGCGCTCGCCCCCGACTCCTTCCACTACTACGTGATCGAGGTCAACCCGCGGGTCAGCCGCTCCTCGGCGCTGGCGTCCAAGGCGACCGGGTACCCGATCGCCCGGGTCGCGGCCAAGGTCGCCCTGGGCCGCCGCCTGAGCGACATCTCCAACCAGGTGACGGGCAAGACCTGCGCCGCCTTCGAGCCCAGTCTCGACTACTGCGTGGTGAAGATCCCGCGCTGGCCCTTCGACAAGTTCCCCCATGGCGACCGGCGGCTGGGGACGCAGATGAAGTCGACCGGCGAGGCGATGGCGATTGGCCGCAACTTCCAGGAGGCGATCAGCAAAGCCCTGCGCTCCCTGGAGCAGGGGGCGCCCGACGAGTCCGCGCTGCGGCTGGCCCGCGAGCGCCTGGAGGTCGCCACCGACCTGCGCCTGCCGGCGCTGCTGGAGAACCTGCGCCACGGGATGCAGCCCCAGGTGGTCGCGGGAAGGACCGGGTATCCCGCCTGGTTCTGCGACCGTCTGCACGAGCTGGTCCTCCTGGAGCGGGAGCTCTCGGCCGCCGGCGGCCGGGCCGCGGACGAGATCCTGCGGGACGCCAAGCGCTTCGGCATCCCGGACCGGCGGATCGCCGAGCTGACCGGAGTCAGCGGGCCCGCCGAAGTCAGGGAGTGGCGGCGGGCGGCCGGGATCCACCCGACCTTCAAGTGCGTCGACACCTGCGCCGCCGAGTTCGCCGCCACCACCCCTTACTTCTACTCCTGCTATGAGCAGGCCGACGAGCAGAGCGCCTCGGGGGGAGCGGCGGTGGTCCTGGGGTCGGGCCCGATCCGGATCGGTCAGGGGATCGAGTTCGACTACTGCTCGGTCCAGGCCGCGGCCGCGCTCCAGCGACAGGGGCTGGAGGCGGTGATGATCAACAGCAACCCTGAGACCGTCTCCACCGACTTCGACTGCAGCTCCCGCCTCTACTTCGAGCCGGTGGACCTGGAGTCGGTCCTGGAGGTCTGCCGGGTGGAGCGCCCCCAGGGGGTGGTGGTCCAGTTCGGCGGCCAGACGGCGATCAACCTCGCCTCCCAGCTGGCCACTGCGGGGGTGCCCCTGCTGGGCTCCCCGAGCCGGGCGATCGCGCAGGCCGAGGACCGGGGCCAGTTCGAGGCCCTGCTCCAGGAGCTGAGCATCCCCCGCCCTCCAGGAGCGACCACCAGGGACCCCGAGCGAGCGGTCGAGATCGCGCGGGAGGTCGGCTTTCCGGTGCTGGTCAGGCCCTCCTACGTGCTCGGCGGCAGGGCGATGGACGTGACCCACTCGGAGGCGGAGCTGCGGCTCTACCTGACCGACGCCCTGCGCGCCTCCGGGGACGCCGGTGGAGAGGTGCTCATCGACAAGTACATCCTCGGCCTGGAGGTGGAGGTGGATGCCATCTGCGACGGCTCGGAGGTCGTCATCCCCGGGATCATGGAGCACGTGGAGCGGGCCGGGGTCCACTCCGGCGACTCGATGGCGGTCTTCCCCCCGCAACGACTCCGGCCCGAGGTGATCCGGCAGTTGGCTGACATCACCCGCCGGCTGGCCCTGCGCACCGGCACCGTGGGGTTGATCAATGTCCAGTACGTGATCCACCGGGGCCGGGTTCTGGTCATCGAGGTCAACCCGCGTTCCAGCCGGACCGTCCCGTTCCTCAGCAAGGTGACCGGCGTGCCCATGGTGGCGGCGGCCGTCAGGGCGATGCTGGGAGAGAGCCTGGAGTCCCAGGGGCTCCGGCCCGGGCTCAACTCGCCACCACCCCTGGTGGCGGTGAAGGCACCGGTCTTCTCGAGCCGCAAGCTGGACCTCGTCGACACCGTGCTGGGGCCGGAGATGACCTCGACCGGGGAGGTGATCGGCCTCGACGGGACCCTGCCGGCGGCCCTGGAGAAGGCTTTCGAGGCCGCGCTGGGGCAGCTGCCCGCCCATGGCGGCGCGCTGGTCAGCATCGCCGACCAGGACAAGGCCGAGGGGTTGCCGGTGGCCGCGCGGCTGGCCGAGCTCGGCTTCCGCCTCTATGCGACGGCCGGCACCGCGACGGCGCTGCGCCAGGCCGGGGTCTCGGTGGTGGAGGTGCACAAACTGCACGCCGGCCACCCCGACGTCGTCGACGTGACCGTGGGCGGCCAGGTGAACCTGGTGATCAACACCATCTCCCGGGTCGCCACCGATGAGATGGGCGCACCGGACGGTCATGCGGATGGCAGGCGGCCGGTGCGGGACGGCTTCCGGATCCGCCAGGCGGCGGTGCAGCGCGGCATCCCCTGCCTGACCTCGCTGGACACCGCGGCGGCGCTGGTGAGCGCGCTGGAGAATTCACGCAAGGGGTTGGTGCCGCGGACCAGGACCATCCAAGAGCACCGCCAGGCCGCCTGTCAGGCGGAGGCCGGATGAGTTCCGCCGCGGCCGGGGAGGCCGCCCTCCAGATCGGCGAGAGCGACCTGGGTCGAGCCTTCGACGAGCTGGCCACCTGCCTGCGGGTGGAGCCCCACCACGGCAATCTCTTCGAGATCAGCTTTGAGAGCCCCCGGATGGCCGGGGCCGCCCGGCCCGGTGAGTTCGCCCAGATCCTGGTCGACGAGGCACCCATGCCGCTGCTGCGAAGGCCATTCTCGTTCAGCCGGGCCGACCCCGGCTCCGGACTGATCGCCTTCTACCTGGGCGCCGTGGGAGCCGGCAGCAGCCGGCTGAGTCGGTTCCGGCCGGGCGACCGGGCTCGGATCCTCGGGCCCCTGGGACGGGGGTTCAGCCTCCCAGCAACCCCGGGGCGTTCAATCCTGGTCGGAGGCGGCCTCGGGGCCGCCCCGTTCCCCCTGCTCATCGAGCGCCTGGTCGCGGTGGGAGAGGACGTGGTGTGGATCAATGGGGCCAGGACCAGCCACGAGCTGTATCCGACGGACCGGCTGCCGCCGGGCATCGAGGAGCTGGTGATCCGCACCGAGGACGGGTCCGCAGGTGAGCGGGGACTGGTCACCGATGGCCTGGCGCCCCGGCTTTCCGAAGCCCAGCGTCTGTACGCCTGCGGCCCGAACCCGATGCTGGCCGCCGTGGCCGGGGTCTGGCGGGAGCACCGGGAAGATGGGGGCCCCCCTCTGGAGGTCTCGATAGAGGCGCCGATGGGATGTGGCTTCGGCACCTGCCTGGGGTGCGCCATCCCGCTCAGCAACGCCGACGGCCAGGGAGCACTCGGGCTCTGCTGCCGCCAGGGGCCGGTCCTGGCCGCCGACAGCCTCGACTGGGAGCGGCTGCTCGCCCAGCCCGCCCACCTGGGATGAGCGCGTAGTGGGATTCGAGGCGGCGGTCGACCTGGGCCGGGGGCTGGTGCTGGCGAACCCGGTCGGGGTTGCCTCCGGCACCTTCGGCTATGGCTTCGAGGCCGAGCAGATGGCGACGCTCTCGGCGCTCGGAGCCGTGTACAGCAAGGGGACGACCCTGCTGCCCAGGGAGGGCAACCAACCCCCGCGGATCTCCGAGGCGACGGCGGGGATGTTGAACTCCATCGGTCTCCAGAATCCCGGCGTCGAGGTGGTCGCCACCTCATATGCCCCGCGCTGGTCGACCTGGCGGGTGCCGGTGGTGGTCAACGTCGCCGGCGCGGACCTGCACGAGTACGTGAGCGTCTGCCGGCGCCTCAGTGGGGTGGCGGGGGTGGCCGGCCTTGAGCTCAACATCTCGTGCCCCAACATCAGCCACGGGCTCGACTTCGGCACCGAGCCGCATCGGGCGGCGGCGCTGGTGAGCGCGGTCCGCCGGGAGACGGGACTCTGCCTGATCGTCAAGCTGACGCCCAATGTCACCGACATCACCGAGGTCGGTCGCGCGGTCCAGGACGCGGGCGCGGACTGCGTGTCCGCCGTCAACACCTACCTGGGGATGAAGATCTCCCTGGCCCAGCGGAGCCCGGTGCTGCCGGGGCCGGGCACGGCCGGCCTCAGCGGGCCCGCGATCAAGCCGCTGGCCCTGGCCGCGGTGGCCCGCCTGCGCCAGGCCCTGCGCATCCCCATCATCGGCATCGGAGGCATCGCCTGCGCTCAGGACGCGCTCGAATTCCTGGTGGCCGGTGCCGACGCGGTCCAGATCGGAACCGCCAACTTCTACCGACCAGGGATCGCGGCGGAGGTGGCGCAAGAGTGTCTGGAGTTCGCCCGAAGGGAGGGGATCTCCAACTGGCGCGAGCTGCGCTGGAGGGGCGGCGCGGCCCCCGGGGGCGACCAGGTCTGAGGCGCTGATCTCCGGCCCAGCACGAAGGTGCGGGCCCGGGCGCAGCCTTCCGGCCGGCCACCGGTCCCACTCCAGGACGGCCGGGCCGACTCTTCGGCCTCCGGCGGGAGGTCAACCGCAGGGCCGGGGCCGACGGCCTTCCCTGCGAAGCCCGGGACCCGGCGGACGATCGCCACGAGCCGCCGCCCGGGCCCGCGCTGGGTGCCAGGCTCTGGGCTCCCGACCGTCCTCAGCTGCCCGGGGACCTGCCGAGGATGCCGTCGATCTGGCTGATCCTTTCAGGGCTGAGCCCGGCCAGCACCTCCACCGCCTTCAGGTTCTCCCGCAGCTGGGCCACGCTGGTGGCGCCGGTGATGACCGTGGACACGCGCGGGTTGCTGGCGCACCAGGCGATCGCCAACTGGCCGACGGTGCAGCCCATCTCCTCGGCCAACCCCATCAACCGCTTCACGATCGCGTTCTTCCGGGGGTCGGTGAGCTCGTCACGCAGCCACTCGTAGCCCTTGAGAGCGGCGCGGCTGGTCTCCGGGACCCCGTCCAGGTACTTGCCGGTGAGCAGTCCCGAGGCCAGCGGGCTCCAGGTGGTCAGCCCCAGCCCACACTCCTCATAGAGGCGCCCGTACTCCTGCTCCACGCGCTCCCGCCAGAAGAGGTTGTACTGCGGCTGCTCCATCACCGGCTTGTGGAGGTGGTGCCGGTCCGCGATCTCGTAGGCCGCCCAGATGTCGGCTGCGGGCCACTCCGAGGTGCCCCAATAGAGGGCGCTGCCGCGGCTGACGATGTCGTGCATCGTGAAGACCACCTCCTCGATCGTGGTCTCAGGGTCCGGTCGGTGACAGAAAACCAGGTCCACGAAATCGAGCTGGAAGCGCTCCAAGGACTCGCCCATCGCCTGGAGCAGGTACTTGCGATTCAAGGTGTTCTGCTGGTTCACCCCTTCATGGAGGCCCCAGTAGAACTTGGTGGAG
>JAKAVU010000150.1 GCA_021817185.1 bacterium | reverse complement strand
GGCATCACGCCGACGGTGCAGCGCGGAGAAGGGCAACTTGCGAGGCAGTCCCGCGCCGGCGTCAGGTAAACATCGACCGGTTGCGCAGGACCGTTTCGACCACAACCTCGTCGCGGGTGGGGGTGAAGTCTCGGTAGTGTTGCCCGACCGCCTGAAACTGGCTCGGCGCCAGGAGGCAGACCACCTCATCGGTCAGGCGCCGCAGGTCCGCGAGTGCCTGGGGCGCCGCCACCGGTGTCGCCAACACCAATCTGGTGGCCATCAGGGTTCGGCCTATCTGGCAGGCCGCGCGCGCGGTGGCCCCGGTCGCGATCCCGTCGTCGACGATGATCGCGGTCTTGCCGTTGACCGGTATCCGGGGACAGACCGACCGTAGCTGCTCCACCGACCGATCCAGCTCCTGCCTCTCGAGCGCCACCAGTCTGCTCAGCTCCGCGGCGCTGATGCCCATCTCCTCGATGAGGGATCGGTTCAGCACCTGTGCACCCGACTCTCCGAGTGCTCCCAGTGCCAGCTCCGGTTGCTCAGGGGCTCTCAGCTTGCGGACCAGGATCACGTCGAGTGGAGCCCTGAGCCCCTCGGCGACGGCGGCGCCAACCACCACCCCGCCCCTGGGTATCCCCAGCACCACGGACTCGCCCCACGTGCGCTCTGCCAGTGCCAGAGCCAGGCGGCCCCCGGCCTCAACTCGGTCTTCGAAGGAAGCCCGGGCCAGCTGGGCGGGCCTCTCAGCCGTCCGTGGCCGGGCGTTCCGGTCGCAGGGCCTCCATCACGGCGCGGCTGATCATGGTCCGACGCCTCGCAGGGTCGAACCGACCGGTTCCGGAGGCGCTGCGGGCGCCCCTCACGTTTGCGGACGAACTGACTGGACCCGTCGCGATGTCCGGTTGACGGGATGGCTCAGGAGTTTCCGGAAGACCGCCGGGTCGGACGGCCGGCACTTCCCGGAATCCTCTCCCCTGGCTGCGCCCAGGCTCCGCTACTTCTTGGTCTCCCAGAAGATGCGTGCGAACTCATCGACCTGGCGACGCAACTCCGCCGCCTTGTCCGCATCGATGGACTGCTTGCAGGCTGAGGCTGCCTTCACGGTCTTCCAGGTGAGGTCGTGAAGCTCGGGGAACTTCTCCAGGTGCTCGGGCTTGAAGTAGTCACCCCAGATGATCAGGACCTCCCGCTTGACCTTCTCCGCGTGCAGCTCCTTGACTTCCACCATGCGCACGAAGGAGTTCCGGCTCGCCTCCGAGGTGCTGTCCGGCAGAGCCTTGATCTTGGTGACCATGGTCTCCACGGTCTGGGCGGCCAGTTGAGCCTCATGGGGGTCGTAGATCCCGCAGGGGATGTCACAGTGCGCATGGACCACCCTTCGGGGCTGGGTGTGCAATTTGATGCTGTCGAACATGCTGATCTCCCTCCTGAGCTAGCAGACTGAGCCAGCGACTGGCCGCGACACTTCGTTCAAACTACCATCACCCCATGGCCAGCGGCAAACCATTTCAACTTTTCCGACCGCACCTTCCGCAGCTGGCGATGGTGGAGGGCCCGAGCATGGAGCCGCTGCTGCCCGACGGGGCCTGGGTGGTCCTGCTGCCCCGCCCCGGGAGGCTGCCGCGGGTGGGACAGGTGGTGGTCGCGGAGCACCCGTCTCGTCCGGGATTCGAGCTGATCAAGCGGGTGGCGTCGGTGAGTCGCGGCCGGAGGTTGGTCTGGCTGGCTGGTGACAATCGCGGGGCCAGCACCGACAGCGAGGACTTCGGCCCCTTGCCCGTGAACTTGGTGGTGGGGCCGGTGGTCGCGGTGGTGCGCCCGGGCCGGCCCCGACTGGTCCGAACCGAGCCGCGGCGGCTCTGGTGAGACTACCCAATCGCCCCGCGGGGCGGTGGGAACTGGCACCATACACGTTATGAGTGAATCCGAGCTTCCAAGTCCACCGCCCCGAAGTCCCGAGCCGGCCCGGGAGGCCCTGACCCCCGTCCCGCAGCCCAAGCAGAAGAAGCACAAGAAGAAGGTCTCCCGGGAACCTCCGCGCGGGCGAGGACGGGGAGGTCGCTGACACTGGCTCTGCTCTTGCGGGCGCTGCGGTGAGTGCGGCCGACGCCGGCATCGATCTGGCGTTGGCGCTGGCGACCGCCGGCTACGCCGCCCAGGCGGGCGGGTCAGTGGTGCGCGCGGCCGGGCTCGGAGCCCACCAGACGGAGACCAAGGGTCCCGGCGACTACGTGACCGCGGTGGATCGCCAGAGTGAGGAGGTGATCGTCCGGATCCTGCGAGCCGCCTTTCCGGAGTTGCCGGTCCTGGCCGAGGAGGCCGGGGGGGACCGCCAGGACACGGGATGGGTCGTCGACCCCATCGATGGGACCACCAACTTCAGCCGTGGGTTTCCCATGGTCGGGGTGTCGATCGCGCTCTTGGTCGACGGCCGCCCGGCCGTGGGTTGTGTCCACGCCCCCTTCCTGGGCTGGACCTTCACCGCCAGGCAGGGGCGGGGAGCCTACGACCAGACCGGTCGGCGCCTGACCCTTGAGGACCCGGATCCCCGCCAAGCCCTGATAACCACCGGCTTTCCGTTCAAGGACCCCGGCAGCATCCCGCGCCTTCTGAGAGCGCTGGGGACGGTTCTGCGCGAGTTCGAGGATGTGCGCCGACCGGGGGCTGCCAGCGTGGACCTCGCCTACACCGCCGCGGGGGTGTTCAGCGGATATTTCGAACTGGGGCTCAAGGTCTGGGACATAGCCGCCGGGGCCCTGCTGGTGACCGAGGCCGGAGGGGTGGTGTCCGACTGGGAGGGGGAGCAGCGGCATCTCCTCAGCGGCGACATCGTGGCCGGGCCGCCCCGGGTCCATGCCGCTCTGCTGCGCGCCACCCGTTCGTGATCAGGAGCGCACGAGCACCTGGCCGGTGACGATGTCGCCGACCCGCCGCTTCAACACCTTGGGTTCGAAATGCAGGGTGTAGTCACCAGGGCGCAGCGGCACCACCGAGATCACCACGGGGATGGTTGAGTGGGTCTCCAGGATCCCTCCGCAGGACTCGCCGTCCCGCCAGCTGGACCCCTTGGACCCCAGGAAGGTGACCTTGACCACCCGGAACTCCGGGGTCAGATTGGCGCCGACGCAGGCCGGTGACATCGCCGTGCCCGAGGCCAGGTAGAGGCCGAATGCCAGCCGCTGCTGCTTGCCGACCGTCATCGTGTAGCTGCCCACCGCACCCCCCAGCTGGGCCTTGGGGGGGCCCGAGTTCTTGCCGATCGAGCCGAGGCTGGTCACCACATCTACGAACGCCGAGATCGCCAGGAAGGCGATCACACCAATGGCGAGCAGCTGGCCGGCGCTTAGTCTTGGTAACCAACGGGGACGCGTCATCAAGCTCCCCTGAGATTAGCGGCTTGCCGTCCGTTGCGGGCGGGAGCGACGGGAGGTGACCATGACCTTCATCGAGCAGGTGGAAGCTGAGGAAATCCTGGACTCCCGAGGAAATCCCACTGTGGCCGTGGAGGTCGCCCTCATCAGCGGGGAGGTCGGTCGCGCGTCGGTACCGTCGGGAGCCTCCACCGGCCACCGGGAGGCGGTGGAGCTGAGAGACGGAGACCCCTCCAGGTACTCGGGTCGCGGCGTCCGGCAGGCGGTCGAGAACGTCAACGAGACCCTGGGGCCCGCGGTCGTGGGAATGGACGCACTTGACCAGCGCGCCCTGGACCTGCGCCTGATCGAAGTCGATGGCACCCCCAACAAGGGCCGCCTGGGAGCCAACGCCATCCTCGGGGTCAGCCTGGCGGTCGCCCGGGCCGCCGCGCTGGCGCAGGAGCTACCGCTCTACCGCTACCTGGGCGGGGTGCGCGCCCGCGTGCTTCCCGTGCCCCAGTTCAACATCCTCAACGGCGGTGCCCACGCGCGCACCTCGGTCGACTTCCAGGAGTTCATGGTGATGCCGGTGGGGATGCCCACCTTCGCCGAGGCCCTCCGGGCGGGCTCCGAGGTCTTCCACACCCTGCGGGCGGTGCTGCAGGAGAAGGGCCTGGCAGCTGGCCAGGGCGACGAGGGAGGTTTCGCCCCCAATCTGAGGAGCAACCAGGAGGCTGTGGAGCTGGTCCTGGAGGCCATCCGGCGCGCCGGCTACACCGCCCCCGGCCAGGTCGGGATCGCGCTGGATCCGGCCGCCAGCCAGCTGTTCCGGGATGGGGCATACCACCTGGCGGGAGAGGGTCGCAGCCTCACCCCGGGCGAGATGGTCGGGCTCTGGGAGGACTGGGTGCGGCAGTATCCGATCATCTCCCTGGAGGATGGCATGGCCGAGGATGACTGGGCCGGTTGGGCCGAGCTCACCCAGCGGCTGGGCTCGGCGGTGCAACTGGTGGGCGACGACAACTTCGTGACCAACCGGGAGTACCTCAGCCGGGGGATCCGGGAGGGGGTGGCCAACGCTATCCTGATCAAGCTCAACCAGATCGGGACTCTGACCGAGACCATGGATGTGGTGGAGCTGGCCCAGGCCAGCGGCTACGGCACCGTGATCAGCCACCGCTCGGGTGAGACCGAGGACACCAGCATGGCCGACCTGGCGGTGGGGGTGGGGGCTGGGCAGTTGAAGTCCGGCGCGCCATCGCGCAGCGAGCGGGTCGCCAAGTACAACCGCCTGCTCCGGATCGAGCGAGAGCTGGGCGGGAGCGCGAGCTTCCCGGGTCGAGCGGTACTGGCCGGCCGCGCCGGCGGGCCGAAACCTGACTGATACAGTAGGGTTTATGCAGCAGGCATCGCCGCGACCGGACCTCCAGGTTCTGCGCTCGCTCCCCAAGGCCGGGATCGCCGATCTGGTCGGGAACACTCCATTGCTCAGGATCCACCTGTTCGAGGAGGCCGCGCCGGAGCTGGCGGTCTTCGCCAAGGCCGAGTTCCTCAACCCCGGCGGATCCGTCAAGGATCGCGCTGCGCTCGCCATGCTCACCGCCGGGCTCGAGTCCGGAGCACTTCGACCCGGAATGACGATCCTGGACAGCACCAGCGGTAACACCGGGGTGGCCTACGCGATGCTGGGTGCCGCTCTGGGCTATCCGGTCAAGCTGGTGGTGCCCGGCAACGTCAGCATCGAGCGCAAGCAGCTCATGTCGGCCTACGGAGCCGAGCTGGTGCTCAGCGATCCCCAGGAAGGCTCCGACGGCGCCATCAGGGTCTGTCGGGAGCTGGCGCTTCAGGATCCCGGTCGGTACTACTATCCCGATCAGTACAACAACCCGGCCAACTGGCGGGCCCACTATCTGGGTACCGGTCCGGAGATCTGGGAGCAGACCAAGGGGGAGGTGACCCACTTCCTGGCGGGTCTGGGAACCAGCGGGACGTTCGTGGGCACCTCGCGCCGGCTGAAGGAGCTCAACCCGGAGGTCGTGTGCGTGAGCCTGGAGCCGGACGACCCCTTCCACGGGCTGGAAGGGCTCAAGCACATGGCTTCCTCGATCGTCCCCGGGATCTACGACCCCGACATTGCCGACCTGCATCTGCTGGGCCCGACCGACGGCGCCTATGACCTGGTCCTGAAGTTGGCCCGCCAGGAGGGCATCCTGGTGGGACACTCCACGGGGCTGGCGCTCTGGGGGGTCGGGGAGCTGATCCGGCAGGGGCTGCGCGAGGGCGTTGTCGTGCTGATCTGTCCCGATGGCGGGGCCCGCTACCTGAGCAGCGGCCTGTACGGGGGGCGCTGAGTGGGCTCGAGCCGACCGGCCCTCAGATTCACGGCTGGCCTGTTCGCCAGGATGCGCCGGCTGGCCGAGGCGACCTACCCCTACGAGGGCTGCGGGGTGCTGGTCGGCATGGTCGCCGATGGCCACCATGAGGTCACCGAGGTGGTGGAGGGACACAACCTGGTCACCGACCGCCGCCACGATCGCTATGAGCTCGATCCCCGCGACATCATCCAGGCGGAGCGGTTGGCCCGCGAGCGTGGCGAGGAGGTGCTGGGATTCTTTCACACTCACCCCGACCACCCCGCGCGCCCCAGCCAGTTCGACACCGACCGCGCGTGGCCCGGGTACGACTACGTGGTGATCGCGGTCCACGCCGGCCGCCAGGTCGCCGCCACCGCCTGGCGTCTTCACGACGGTGGCGAGCCAAGGCAGTTCGTGGAGGCCGAACTCCAGGTCCCCCATGAGGACGACCCGGGCTATAATCCGCCCGACCCGGTGGTGGAGGAGAAGTGAAGACGGCGATCACGACCCTGGAGGTGGCGCTGGCGGTCCTGCTGGTGATAACCATCCTGCTCCAGACCCCCAAGTCGAGCGGCCTGGGCGGCACCATCGGTGGTGGCACCGATATGGGCGGCGGCTACCGCACCCGGCGGGGGCTGGAGCGAGTCCTCTTCCGCACCTCCATCTGGCTCACGGTGGCGTTCGCCCTGGTGGCGATCATCCAGATCCGGGTCAACTGACCGCCCGACCGCCGGGGTGGCGGTGGCTCGGGCCCTGGGCCCCTGACTTCCACTTCCAGCGGTGGCAGATCTGCCGGGGGAACGACGGACCGACTCTGCCGCCCGGCTGATCCGCCACCCGGGAGCGAGCCTTGGTAGCATTCTCACTCTTGGGCCGGGATGGTGAAATGGTAGACACGCAGCGTTCAGGGCGCTGTGCAGGTCACTGCGTGCGGGTTCGAGTCCCGCTCCCGGCACCAGTCCAACCGGCGAGCGCTTGAACCCGTCGGACCTGACCCCACATGGCACCCTGGATCGCGGCTATCCTGAGATCGGTGACCGCTCCGACCGGGGGTTCGTGAGCTGTTCACTGATGCCATGACAGAGGCGGACAAACGGATGCATCGGGTGGTAGGCTATGGAGGTGAAGATCAATGACTGGGCACGCCAGCAGCACATTCACCCCCGCACCGCC
>JAKAVU010000149.1 GCA_021817185.1 bacterium | reverse complement strand
CCGCCACATCGCCAGGTTCCACCTCGTCCAGGCACACCAGGCGCCCCTCCGCCTTGGAGATCACCTTGTGGGTGACCAAGACCACGTCCCAGGGCTCGAGCCCGCCAGCCGCGCGCAGCGCGCGCTCCCCCAGGAGGGCCAGGTCCTGGCCCGGCCGCACCTCCCCGATCCCCTCGATCCCCCAGCAGGTCAGCCGCCGGCCCGCGACCAGCGGCCGGCTGGGCTCAGACTCCGCCATCGCCTCCAACCCGCGACGGCTGTTCCCCCGAGAGCGCGAGCGCCCAACTCACCAGCGGGTGGGGGTTCCCGACCCCGGTCGAGTCAAGGTCCTCCGGACGGTCGAGATCCCAGCAGAAGCCTGGGCGCACCTCCACTGTGAGCTTCAGCCCCAGCCGGCTGGCGACACACTCATGGCGGTGCCGGGATCCGGGGCCGAAGGCGTAGGGAAGGAGGCGGCCGGGGGCGACCACCACCCCGTTGGTGCCGGACCCCTCGCGGTCCGGATAGATGATCATGGAGCCAGGGTCGAGGCTGCGCGCCCTCGCCAGCAGGACTCGGAGGTCGCCATCCTCGACGGCAGGCAGATCGGCCGCCACGGTCGCCACCACTCGCGCACCCCGCTCCAGGGCCCAGCAGGCGCCGGAGCGAACCGCCGCCGTCTGGCCGGCCCCCGGGTCCGCAATCTGGGCGACCCGTAAGCGCTCACACAGCGGCGAGAGCTGGGACTCTGAGGACACGACCACCATCGCCCCTCTTGGCCAGACTCGGGCCGCCAGGCTGACGACCCGCCGCGCCAGGGCGAGGCTGACCAGCTGCCTCCCCGAGTCCGGGAGGGTTGTGGCGAGCCGCTGCTTGCTGCCGGAGCTGGGCTTGACCGGCACCACCAGAAACGGGGTGACTGGCATTGGCTCAACCCGTGGCAGAGGTCAGCTGAGATCGCGCTGCCGCCAGTACGAAGTTGGCCAGCCGTCGGCGAGCGGCCTTGCTGACCATCATGGTGTCGCAGATCTGGGGTGCGACGCCGCGCGCCCGGAGGTCATCGGCGAGCCCGGAGTCGACCGTGTCCACAACCAGGATGTCGAGGAGGCCGTGATAGTAGTCCGCTATCCCCACGGGCGACGCCGCCAGCCCCACGGCCTGCATCATCTCGACCGCCGGACCCTTGATGGCGCGACCGCCGACGATCGGGCTCACGGCGAGCACCAAAGGAGCCTTCGCCACGGCCTCGCGGACCCCCGGCACCGCCAGGATCGGGCCGATGGAGATGACGGGGTTGCTGGGAGCCAGGATCACAACCTCCGCCCCCTCGATGGCCTCCAGGACGCCCGGAGCCGGCCGGGCGCGGCCCACTCCCCGGTACTCCACCGCTGAGATGCGGGGCTCGCAGGCGTCGCGCACCAGGTATTCCTGAATGTGGAGGTCACGGCCATCGCAGGTGTGAATGCGGGTGACGACTTCGTCATCGGTCATCGGGAGCAGGCGCAGGGGCAGGCCCAGTCTCGCACCCAGCGCTTCTGTCACCGAGGAGAGGGGGAGGCCGTCCCGCAACCGGGCGGTGCGGAAGATGTGCGTGCCCAGATCCCGATCACCGAGCTGGAACCAGCTCTCCTCGCCCAGCCGCCGCAGCTGGTCGAGTGCCTGCCAACTCTCGTCGCGGATTCCCCAGCCCCTCGCCTCATCACCCATGCCGCAGAGCGTGTAGGTGACCGAGTCCAGATCGGGGCTGACGTGCAGCCCGTGGACCAAGAAGTCGTCCCCGGTGTTACCGACGACAGCGAGATCGGCGAACGGCTGCGCTGCCACCAACCCGGAGAGGAACCGGGCGGCGCCAACTCCCCCGGCTAGAACGGTGACCCTGAGCGGCCGCCCGGTCACAGGCTCTCGGCCCGCCGCGACCACTTGGTTCATCCAATGCTCAAAGGGAGGGGTCTAGTCGAGCCCCGCCCCCAGCCGCACTGCGGGCACCAGCCGACGGGCGCCCGCCTTCATGCGCCGGCCCGGGGTGGCCGCCCGCCAGCAGTCGGCGCGACCAGCCCGGGGACGGGGTCCTCGGCCTCCCGGAGTCCGCCCAATTCAGACGGCGCTGCAGGCCTTGGCCGCTCCCGCCCCGTCGCCAGAGTCGAAGGACTGGCCACAGGAGCAGGTCTTGACGGCCTGGGGGTTGTGCACCGTGAACCCCCCTCCCATCAGGCTGTCGACGTAGTCGATCTCCGCACCCTCGAGGTAGGTCGCGCTGTAGGGGTCCACGAACACCCGGATCCCCTCCTGCTCGGTGACCTCGTCGTCACTGGCGGGCGCATCGTCGAAGCCCATGCCGTAGCTGAACCCGGAGCACCCGCCGGGCGTCACGTACACCCGGAGGCCCATCTCCTGGTTCTCCTGCTGCTCCAGAAGCTGCTTCAACTGGCTGATGGCCTGCTCGGAAACGGTGATCATGCTGAAATTTCCCTGAACCTGCTCGGAAGCTGCCAGCTGCTGCTGGTCAATTCGAGTTTACCGCAGTCACGGGTCGCCGTCACCAATAGCGCTCCTCGCGCCAGGGGTCGGCGCTGTTGTTGTAGCCATTGCGCTCCCAGAAGCCGAGCTCGTCCTCGGCGCGAAACTCCACACCCTCCACCCACTTGGCGCTCTTCCAGAAGTACTTGCGGGGCAGCAGCGCCCGCAGTGGATACCCATGCTCGGGCGAGAGCGGCAGCCCGTCGTGCCGATATGCGAGCAGGGCATCCTCGGCCGAGGCGACCTCCAAAGGCACGGAGGTCGTGAAGCCGCCAAAGCAGTGAAACTCGACGAACCGCGCCTCGGGGCGCACGTGGGCCAGCCTCGCGATCTCAGCCAGCGGAACCCCCAGGAAGCGGTTGTCGAACCGGCTCCATGTCGTCACGCAGTGGATGTCGCAGAGGACCTCCCTGGCGGGCAGGGCCAGGAGCTGGTCGAACGTGAGCACCGTGTCCTGCTCCACCGCTCCGAAGATCCTCAGGCGCCAGCGGCCCATGTCATAGGTGGGCACGCGGCCGTAGTGCAGCACCGGCCACTTCTCGGTCAGCACCTGCCCGGGTGGCAAGCGGGTGGGGTTGGCCTCGACGCGGGGATCGAGCTGGCGGCGACCGATCTTCATACCTTGGATCCTAAAAGAAATGGCTTACGCCGGGCACCGCCAGTGGCCCCAGGCCAAGCGGCCTCAGGTCCCTTCGCGACAGACGCAGAACTCGTTGCCCTCGGGATCTCGCATCACCTGCCAGGCCCACCGCTGCGGATCCTCCTCGAAGAAAGGTGGTCCCACCGGCCGGGCCCCCAGGGCCCGCAGGCGGGCGACCAGGCGCTCGGGCTGGACGGTGAAGAGGTCGAGATGCAGCCGATTCTTCCCCGACTTCGGCTCGGGCACGCGTTGCAGAAAGACGCCCAGGGATCCGGGCGGGCCCACCAGGTCGAGGTACGGCTCCCCATCTCCGGCGGTAGCCGAGTAACCGAGAGCGGCCAGCCAGAAGGGGGCCAGAGCCGCCGGATCCAGGCAGTCGATTCCAACCTCGACCCGGGGCCGCACCGATCCGCCCACAACGGGCGCAACGGTCGGCTCAGACCTTGGCAAACCGCGGCACCCAGCATCCCCTGTGGTCACGCTCGAAATCCTGGAACACCCCCGACGCCTCCTCCACCATGATCTCCCCCACCCGCCCGAAGATGAGCCTGAGCTCCTCCTCAGCGCCGACTGCGGTCCGCATCTGGACCACGTGCCTCAGGGTGCGCAGGTTCATGGTCATGACGATGTCGGTGCTCACCCCGATCGGGGCCAGCCGGCGGAGCGCGGAGGTGGCCTCCTTCTTGATGTGAAAGGGGACCCCGTCCTCGTCCAGGCCCAACGCTTTGGCGGCCGACAGCTGGAACTCCTCGAGTCGCTCCACCAGCTCCAGAACCTGCTGGCGCACGGGCTCAAGCGCGGGGGGAACTCGAAAGCCGATGTCCACCAGGCGGACATACCGCAGGCTCTCCTGACTGTAGGCAGCACCGGCACGATGGCGCACGATCTCGTGGGTGGCGACCCGGCTCACGTTGTGGAGCGCGAAGGTGTAGTTGGCATGCTCGAGCACGCTGCCGTGGGCACTCTTGAGGATGTTCTCCAGATAGGCGCGTGGGTCCTGGCGCACCCTGGTCACGTTGGGGTTCAGCCCCGGCTCCCAACTCCTGTAACAGGTGCGCCCCGCGAACTCCACCAGCAGCTCCCCGCCACTCCCGGCCGGATCCTGGACGCGCCGTTCCAGCCAGCTCGCACCACCCACCCGCTCCAGGTAGGACCGCATAGCGTCCAGGTCGACCGCCGGACGCGCGATGAGGTAGACCTCGGGCGCCGTCTCTCGGGGCAACTAGCTTGCCGCCGCGGTCCCCGGGAGCAGGGCCCGGGCAGGGCTAGGCGCCATCAGCCGAGGGCCTCCAGCATCTCGTCGATCTGCGCCCGGACGCAGGTGAAGCTGGGCACATCGCGCAGGGTGTAGGAGGACGCCTCAGTGTCCCGGAGCGCCTGCACACAGTCCAGGAAGTCAGCGGCCGAGTCGGTCTCGAAGGCTACCACGAACTCCTGGTCATCCAGGCCGAAGGAATAGGTGGTGTTGATCTTCACGCTGGGGTACTCGTGCCCCACCCGGATGTGCTCCTGCATCATGCGCTGGCGCTCCTCGGCGCTGAGCGCCCACCAGGCGCGGGTCTTGACGAAGGGATAGACGAACAGGTAGCGGCTCTTGCCAGGAGCCAGGACCAACCGGTCGGTGGTGCCGCCCTGGTTGGGGTGCTCGGTGTCGACGTAGATGGAGCGCTTGGTCATGGCGGTGTAGCTGTGCGAGCACTGAAGGTATCCCGCCAGCGCCGATCGATTGATGTCGGTGAACAGGGCCTGCAGCCGCTCGGCCTCCTCGCTCACCGCCCAGATCATCATGTCGCTGTCGCCCCTGGTCCCCACCAGGGTGAAAGTTCGCATCAGGATGCGGCGGCTGTGCTCCTCTAGCACCGCGGCCAGCTCACGACGATGCTCGGCCCGGGTGTCCGCCGACAGGCGGCGCCACTCCGGCTGCACCTTGTAGAAGGCGAATCTGACCAGCTGTCGCGGGGCCGGCTTGGTCGCGTCCCGGACCAGCACCGGCCCCACCACCGTTCGCGTCGCAGTCGAGGTCTGGCTCACCCCCTGTGCACCTCGAAGTTGGCCAGGCGCGGTCCCGGGCTGGAGATGACCACGGTGTGCCCGCAGCGTGGACAGACATGCACGGCCCCCGAGCGGGTCACCACCCGACCCCCCTCCAGCTGCACCTGACACTCCGGGCCATCGACGCGCCTCCATGTGAGATCTGTCGCCCCACAATGATCGCAGGTGTCCGGAGGCGGGTTGTTAAGCATCGGGCCGCCCCGACTCGCAGAAGGACAGGGCCGCCCGAGCCATGACCTCCACCCCCACCGGGAGGCAGGCTTCGTCCAGGTCGAAAGCCGGATGGTGATGTGGCGCGGTGATTCCCGCCTCGGCATTGCCGGCCCCGAGCAGAAAGTAGCAACCCGGTACCGCCCGTAGGAACAGCGATACGTCGTCGCCGACCGTGACCGGCTCTGGATCGATCAGGACCACCCCAGGGCTGGCGGAGACCGCCGCCCTCACCAGCTGGGCCATCCGGGCGTCGCTCACGACCGGCGGGCACCCGGGCCCGCGCTCGGTTCGGGCGCTCGCGCCGAAACTGGCGGCGATCCCCTGGGCCACCTCGGAGATCCGGCGGAGCAGCCGATCCCGGTCCTCGACCGTGAAGGCGCGCACCGTCCCGGTCAAGGTGACCGTATCCGGAATCACGTTGAAGGCGACCCCACCCTCGATCTTGCCCACCGTCACCACGGCCGCCTGAAACGGCGAGGTCTCCCGTGAGACCAGGGTCTGCAGTGCCAGCACCACCATGCTGGCGATGGGGATGGGGTCCAGCGCCTGGTGCGGCAGGGCGCCGTGGCCGCCCCGACCCTCGATGACCACCCTGAATTCATCCGCGGAGGCGAAGATGGCACCCTCCCGCACCCCGACCGTGCCGGCCGGAAGCCCGCTCCATACGTGCAGCCCGAGCGCCCCCTCCATCTCCGGGTTAGACATCGCCCCTTGGTCGATCATCTCCTGGGCTCCGCCCGCGGTCTCCTCGGCGGGCTGGAAGGCGAACCGGATCGTCCCGGCAAGCGCAGAGCGCATCCCGGTGAGCAGCTCAGCCACCCCCAGAGCGACCGCCACATGGGCGTCGTGGCCGCACGCGTGCATCGCCCCGTCCACCAACGATCGGTAGGGCCGGTCGGCGCCACGCTCGAGGAGGGGTAGGGCATCGATGTCCGCCCTCAGCAGAAGCCGATGACCACCCGGACGTGCACCGTCCAGATCCGCAACCACCGCGCGGCCCTCGACCAGCCGCTTAGGGGTCAGCCCGAGGGTTCGCAGGCGCTGGGCGATGAAGTCGGCGGTGCCCCGCTCGTGACCGGAGAGCTCCGGATGCTGATGCAGGTGCCGGCGATCCGCGACCAGGCTAGGGCGCAGCCCCTGGACCGCCTCGTGGATATCAGTCATGCGTACTCCTCGTCGATCTGGCAGGATCTTCCGCCCGGGCGAGCAGCCCCTCCAGGACCACCGGCAGAGCGCTGTTGGCAACCACCCGGTCGGCCCCCGCGGCCCGGGCTCGCCTCCCCAAGTCTCGCATCAGAACATGGGGGCCAAAGGCGACGATCAGCGGGGGCGGGGTCACCTGCGAGAGCCCGCGCATCGTCTGCAATCGGGACTCCTGGTCCCGGTTCAGGTCAACCAGCACCAGCTGCAAGCCGCTGAGGTCGGCACCGTGGGCGATCGATCGCAGGCTGAGACCATGGTGGCCCAGGATGGCGGAAAGCCGCGACGTGACCATC
>JAKAVU010000148.1 GCA_021817185.1 bacterium | reverse complement strand
CGAATCATCTGCACTTGCCCTGGTCGCGGGCAGCACTGGAGCACGGCAAGGCCGTCCTTTGCGAGAAGCCGTTGGGCTGCACCCCTGAGGAGGTGGAGGAGCTGCTGGCCGTGGCCCGGCGGTCCGGCAGGCCCTTGTTCGAGGCCTTTGCCTTTCCCTTTCACGGGCAGTTCCAGTTCTTGACTGAGATGCTCGCCGGCGGAGGAATCGGGGAGCTTAGAGAGATTCAGTCCAACTTCCACTTCCAGGTTCGTGATCCCAGCAACATCCGCTGGGATCCGGCGATGGCGGGGGGCTCGCTGAATGACGTCGGCTGCTACCCAATCCACCTCGGCAGGCTGCTGTTTGGAGCCGAGCCGGTGGCCGCGTCTGCGGTGGTCTCCCTTGGAGGCAAGGGGGTGGACGCGGAGTGCCAAGCCGTTGTGGACTTCGATAGGGGCCGACGGCTGTTGTTCAGCTCCGGGCTGCAGCGCCGACGCGACACCGCGACTCGGTTGTTGGGCACCGGGGGAGAGATCCACCTCAGCGACCCCTTCCATCCGAGCGCAGTGGACGCGGTGACTGTGACGCGGGACAAGGAGGAGGTCCACCACCTGGTCCCTGACGAGCCCTCGTTCGCGGCGATGCTGCGGAGCATCAACTCGGCCCTGTCAGGACGCGCCGCGGCTGAACATCTGGCCCTGGATGAGGCGCTCGGGACCGCCCGGGCACTCCAGATGGTGCGCTCGAACTGGGCCGTGTGGTCATGATTCCCGATTCTCGATAGGAGGCGATGGACTTTGTCTGAGCAACTGCGAGTGGCGGTGATCGGAGCGGGTAGATGGTCGACTCGAGCGCATCTGCCCGGTTGGGAGCGGTGTCCTGGCGTGGAGCTGGCGGTGGTCTGCGACCTAGATCTAAAACTGGCGGAAGAACGTGCCGTCCAGTTCTCGGCCGCCGAGGCCGAGTCCGACTACCAGGCGGTGGTCCAGCGGCCCGACATCGACATCATCGATGTCTGCACGAGAGATGAACATGACCCGATCGTGTTCGCGGCGCTCGAGTCGGGTAAGCACTGCCTCACCGAGAAGCCCGTCGCCCATCGGGCGGAGGACGTCTGGCGAGCGGCCGACCTGGCTCAGGCCAAGGGCCTCAAGACCAAGGTCGGGCTCACCTTCAGGTACGCCCCGGCGATCTCCTACATGCGCGAACTGATCCAGGAGGGGTGGTGCGGTACGCCGTTCATCTTCAACGGGTACGAGCAGAACAGCCAGTGGTTGGACCCCGACAACCCAGCCGACAAGCGGATCCTAACGCAGCCGGCGGCCGACGACCCAGTCGGCGGTTGGTCGCCCCTGGAATCTGAGATCACCGTCTCCTCGCTCGAGGGCTACGGCGCTCCCATCATCGACATCGGGCTGATGGCCACCGGAGGCCAGCCCACTGAGGTTGTGGGGGTCTTGAAGAACTTTGTCCGAGAACGCCGCCGCACGAACCTCCACCAACAGCGGGAACCGATCAACATCGACGACGGGGATGTGTTCATCGCGCGGCTGGACAACGGCGCCCTGATGACGATCCAGAGCAGCTACGTGACGGTCGGTAACTATCCAGGCGTGGAGGCCCGTCTCTACGGGGACCAGGGCGCCCTGATCTGCCGCATCGTCGATGAGAACGGCGCCTGGCAGCGGCTGTGGAGCGCCAGCGCCAGCGCGGTTGAGTTCAAGCCGCGCGAGATTCCCCAGCGTCACTTCCCTCCCGGCTACCGGCCTGGTCACGGGTGGGAGGAGACCTGCTACGGCAACCTCATCAAGAGCTTCGTCGATGAGATCGTGTCCGGAGGGCCAGACAACGCCGGTGACTTTGTGGCCGGGGCCCGGGTGCAAGAGGTGATCAACGCGGTGGAGCGCTCTCACCGTACCCGCTCCTGGACCAGGGTCGGCTGAGCTCCTGACCGGGTGAGGAGTGGACGCGGTGACTCTTGACAAGGCCGTCGATTGTCGACAATATGTGTTCTACCGTGGCTGAGACAGAAGACCTGGCGGCTCCCATTGCGGCGGTGGAGCAGGTGAGCCTATCCGAGGTGGTGACCGACCGCATTCGGGAGGGGATCGTGACGGGGGTGCTGCGCCCAGGCCAGCATCTGCGCGAGGCGGACCTGTCCGATGCCCTCCAGGTCAGCCGGAGCCCGGTGCGGGACGCTTTCGCGCGGCTTCATCACGAGGGGCTCGTGACCCTCCGGCGGCACCGCGGGGCGGTGGTGGTGGGCATGAGTGCTGGAGATCTGGAGGACCTGTACAGTCTGCGCCGGAGCCTGGAGACGCTCGCGGTTGGGCTGGCCGCCACCCGAGCCACTCCGCAGGACCTGGCGGCGTTGCGGCGGGCGGCGCTTGATGTGCACCTCAAGCCCGGGTCGATGGGTGAGCGGCAGTTCGCGGCCGCGGACATCAGGTTTCACGACCTGCTCTACAAGTCAGCTCACCATGATCGCCTGTACGCCTGCTGGACCATGCTGCGACCGCACATCTTTCGCTTCTTGCTGACGCGCAACATCGCCAACGCCGACTACAAGTCGATCTTCAAGCACGAGCACAGCGCGCTAGCCGCGGCCTTGGCGAATGCCGATGGCGCGACCGCGGTCCGACTCATCGAGGAGCACCTGCAAGGTTCGTACACGCGTCTGGTGGAGCACTACCCCGCCGGAGCGGATCAATCACAGCCATACGAGACGACTGAGCATCAATCGGAATCGTGACTGCGCAAGCCGGATCAACCGCGCATCCACGCAAGGAGGAAGTAGGTAGGAATGCGAAACAGGATATCTGGGATCGGCGGGCGTAGCCCGTCTTCGATCTGGCGTCGGGCGTGGGTCGTGGGGCTGCTTGCCACCGGCCTGATTGCGGGTTGTGCGAGCGGCGGGACCGCGACCACGGGAGCGTCTCCGGGTGGAACCCCGGTCAAGGGGGGTACGGCCACATTCGCGGAGACCGCAGGGCTCCCGCCGCCGTGGATCTTCCCCCTCTATCCGGCTACCGACTTCACAGTCCAGTTCCAGAGCCAATTCGAGTACCTGATGGTGCCTCCCCTGTACCAGTTCGGGAGCGGCAGTTCACCGGCGATCAATTATGGGATCAGCCTGGCCTACCCTCCGATCTACCAGGACGGAAACACTCAGGTGGTGATCAAGCTCAAGCACTATGTGTGGTCGGACGGAACTCCGGTGACCGCGCGCGACGTCACCTTCTGGATGAACGAGCTGCGTGCCGAGAAGCAGAACTGGGCAGCCTACGTTCCCGGGCTGTTCCCGGACAACGTGATCGGGATCAAGGTGGACAACCCCTACGAGCTGACATTTACGCTCAATAAGGCCTATTCACCGACCTGGTTCACCTACAACGAGTTGGCCCAGATCACGCCGATGCCGCAGCAGTCGTGGGATCGCACCAGCGCCAGCGGTCCGGTCGGCAACTACGACGAGACTACGGCCGGCGCGAAGGCGGTTTACAACTTCCTCGACGCCCAGTCGAAGGACATCGGCACCTACGCCACCAACCCCCTATGGAAGGTGGTGGACGGCCCGTGGCAGCTGAAGACGTTCCTCACCAGTGGCTACATCGTCATGACGCCCAACCCGAGCTACAGCGGTCCGGACAAGGCCCACCTCTCCAAATTGGTGTTCGAGCCATACGACAGCGAGGTATCGGAGGTGAACGCGGTGAAGTCCGGCCTGGTCGACGTGGGATACCTCCCGACCAACGATGCCGGCCTCAAGAGCTCCCTCAGTCGGCAGGGGTACACCTTTGGCACCTGGCCGACCTACGGGTTCAACTCGCTCTTCATCAATTTCAACAACCCGACGGTCGGTCCGGACTTCAAGCAGCTCTACATTCGGCAGGCTTTGGAACGCCTGATCGATCAGCCGGAGTGGATCAAGAGCGCGCTGGCGGGGTTCGCCACCCCCGACTATGGGCCGGTGGTGAATGGTTCAGCGGCCGTGACGGCGCCGATCGAGAGCGCTCGCAACTACCCGTACCCGTACAGCATCTCCGCCGCGGAGCGACTCCTCAAGGATCATGGCTGGAAGGTCGTCCCCAACGGCCTGGACACCTGCCAAGATCCCGGAACGGGCAGCAACCAGTGTGGGGCCGGCATTGCCAAGGGCAGCGCCCTTTCGTTCACGTTGATCTACCAGGACAACTACTCCGCGGGGTTGACCGAGATGGAGATCTACAAGTCAACCGCGGCCCACGCCGGGGTGCAGATCAACCTCAAGGGCAGCACGTTCGCATACGCGGAGTCGGTGCCCTGCCAGAGCACCCAGTCCGACTGCAGCTGGCAGATCGATGACTGGGGAGGGGCGATCTACACACTTCCGTACTATCCCGCCGGCGGCGGCTACTTCCGCTGCGGAGGCGCCCTCAACGCGGACAATTACTGCAGTCAGACTGAGGTCAAGCTCTCCAACGCCGCCGAGGACTCTGGCCAGAAGGCTCTATTCGCGTGGGAGACCTTCGTCACCAAGCAGCTTCCGATGCTGTGGATCCCCAACAGCGACTACGAGTTGCTGGAGGTGAAGAGCAATCTCCACGGAGTGCTCCCCGCCAATCCCCTGCTTTCGATCTACCCCCAGGATTGGTACTTCACCAAGGGGTAACCGTGCCCTGATACGGGACGCCGGCCCGCGGGGCCGGCGTCCTCTTTGGGCCAATCGCGCACAGACGCTGGATCAACGCAGGAGGGTATTTGACGTTGTTCGAGACGGATTCCGTTGCGGCCGACGGATGGGGCTGGGCTGCAGATGAGCGTGCGGCCCGTGCATCGGCGGCGGAGGCGGTCGAGTTTGCACGATCCCACGGGGCGAGCTATGCCGACGCCAGAGTGGTGGAGATCGAGGAGGAGAGGCTCTACCTGCGTTTGGACGGCGAGCTCGACATCCGCCGGGAGCATACCCTTGGGATCGGGGTGAGGGTGATCGCCCGGGGCATGTGGGGGTTCGGGTCCCGGTCCCTGGGGCCGGCGGACGCCGCGGTGGCCGCCGCTCGAGCCGCACTCCGGATGGTCGATGGCTCACCGTTGGGGCCGGCCGTCCCCTGGCAATCGCTGCCCCCGGAAAGTGGACGGTATACCACCCGGGTGGACCAGGACCCGTTTGCGGTGCCGCTCGCTCGCAAGCAAGACCTCTTGGACGAGCTGCTTCGTGTGGCTCGAGCGTCCGCGCAGGTGGTGGGGGCGGTCGCTGGAGTCAACGCCAAGCGGCAGCGACGGTACTTCCTCAGCACTGAGGGTTCGTGGCAGGTCCAGTCGCTGGTCGAGTGTGGGGGCCTCTACCAGGTGTGGGCGGCCGCGGATGGCGAAGTCCAGCGACGGTCGTACCCGAACTCCTTCCACGGCAACACCGGGGCGTCGGGCTGGGAGTACGTGGAGGGCCTTGACCTGATCGGGGAAGCTCCAAGGGTGGTCGATGAGGCGAACGCTCTGCTGAAGGCTCCGCAATGTCCGGGGGGGTTGGCGGACGTGATCATCGGGCCGGCGATGACGGCGCTGCAAATTCACGAGTCCTGTGGCCATGCCCTGGAGTTGGACCGGATTCTGGGTGATGAGGCGGGCTTTGCGGGGACATCCTTCGTGCCCGCGGACGGACTTGGTCGGTTCCGCTACGGCTCACCTGCCGTTTCAATCGTGGCCGATCCCACCGTGCCGGGCGCGCGCGGTGGGTTTGGCTTTGACGACGAGGGACGTCCCGCGCAGCGGGCTTCGCTGGTCGACCAGGGAGTCGTGGTTGACTTTCTCTCATCGAGAGAGTCCGCGGCGCGACTTGGCCGGGCACCGACCGGGGCGATGCGGGCCGACGGATGGCAGTATCTGCCCCTGTGCTTCTCCACCCATGTGGCCCTGCAGCCCGGGGAGGGCAGCCTGGCCGAGTTGATGGAGCGCCTCGGGGACGGCTACTACCTGGACATGGACCGCAGCTGGAGCATCGACGAACAGCGTCTCAATTTCCAGTTCGGCACTGAGGTCGCGTTTGAGGTCAAGCGGGGCGTGAAGGGACGGTTGATGAGGAACGCATCCTATGGCGGGGTCACGCCTCAGTTTTGGGGGAGCGTCGAGCAGGTGGCCGGTCCGGAGGAGGCGCGGGTGTTCGGGCTTCCCTGTGGGAAGGGTGAACCGAAGCAGTGGGGCTTCGTCTCGCACGGATCGGTGCCGGTTCTGGTAAGGGGCGTGCGCATGGGGGTCGCGGGGTGACGGCCGAAATCGGTGCGCCGAGAGGCGAAGACGTGCTAATGGGGCACGCGGAGGCGGCGCTGAGGGGCCTTGGCGGTCGCGGCGATGTCTTCATAGTCTCGCGCCTGGGGGAGTACACGCGGTTTGCGGGTACCCGAGTCCACCAACCCCAGGCTGTCGACGAACTCCAGCTCATGGCCAGGAGAATCTCGGATAGGGGCGTCGCACGAGCTGCCACCTCCCTGCTGAGCGCCTCCGAATGGGCCGGCCGGGAGGCTGCCGCGAGCGCGTCCCAGGTCCACATTGGATCGGGCCCTGCCCTTGAGTTGCCGGGTCACGAGCCCCAGGATGACGACGCACCGAGACTGTGGCATGAGAGTTCGCTGGGGTTCGACGCTGGGGAGAGGGGTCGGATCGCCGGTCTCGCGATCACACGCGCTCAGAGGCTGGGTGCCAGTGCGCACGGGATGCTGTCGCTCGTGGTCACAGAGCTTGCCGTCGCCAACAGCGAGGGGGCACGGCGTTACGCGTGCGCCACTGAGGTCTACTACAGCCTGTTGGTTCGCCGCGGCCAGGGTTCCGGATACCGGTCGGACCTGGGGCGCGACTTCGCCAGGCTGCGCCCAGAAGTGGCGCTGGATGAAGCGATCCATGACGCCGTGGCCAGCGAGAATCCGGAGCCTCTCCCGCCGGGCTCCTACGACGTGGTT
>JAKAVU010000147.1 GCA_021817185.1 bacterium | reverse complement strand
CGGGACAACGGGGATGGGTTCGCGACTCCGCTCGACCTCGGCGATCACCCCGGCGCGCTCGCCAACATCAACCGCCGTCTCAACCAGATCTTTGGTCCCGCCCACGGTCTGGAGATCGAGTCCGCGCCGGGCTCGGGGACCTCGGTCAGCGTGCGGATACCCAAGTACCGGCCCGGCGTCAAGGCGTCGTAGCTTTGGAGCAACGGTTCCGGGCCCTGGTGGTGGACGACGAGGCGCCCGCTCGGGGCGAGCTCTGCTACCTGCTGCGTCAGGCGCCCCGGGTGGCGGACGTCCGGGAGGCTGAGGACGCCAGCGGGGCCATGGACGCGCTCACGAGCGACGGCGCGGACGTGGTCTTCCTGGACATCCAGATGCCGGGGCTGGACGGCCTCCAGCTGGCGCAGCTGTTCGCCGCTGTGGAGAGCCCGCCTCCGGTGGTCTTCGTGACCGCCTTCGCGGAGCACGCTGTGGACGCGTTCCAGCTGGCCGCCTTCGACTACCTGCTGAAACCGGTGCGCCAGGACCGGCTCAATCTCACCCTGGAGCGGTTGGCGATCTGGGCCCAGCAGAAGGGGCGCCGCGGCCCGGACTTCGCCGACGGCCAGTCGCTCGACGACCGGCTGGCGGTCACCCACCGGGGGCGGATCCTGCTGCTGCCGATCTCGGAGATCCGCGCCGCCGAGGTCTCCGGGGACCGGCTGGCCCTGATCACCCCCGACGGGCGCTTCCTGGCCCGCTTGCGGCTGCAGGAGCTGGAGGAGCGGTTGGCCCGTCAGGGATTCATGCGCGTGCACCGCCACTACCTGGTCAACCTCCGGCACGTGGCGGCGGTGGAGGCCTTCGTCAACAACACCTACCTGCTGCGGATGGAGGGGATCGGGGACCTCACCGTCCCGGTGTCGCGCCGTCACGGCCCCCAGCTCCGGCAGGCGCTGGGGCTCTGAGGTGGCGAACCCCGACCCCTCTTGGGGGGCGGTGCGGGACCGGGGGCCCGAACCGCAGGCGTCGCGGCTGCTCGAATTCGAGGAGCAGACCGCAGTCGGCACCCTCTACCTGCAGGCGCTGATGCGCCGCCAGCTTCGCCTCAGCCTGACTCTGGCCTTCATCTTTGTCGCCTACCTGTTCGCGCAGCCGCTGCTATCCACCTGGTTCCCGCAGTGGGCAACCGTGCGTGTGCTGGGGGTGCCCCTGCCCTGGCTGGTCCTGGGGGTGGGCTCCTACCCCATCCTGATCTGGCTCGGCTCGATCTATGTCCGCCGCGCCGAGGAGGTCGACGATGAGTTCACAGACCTCCTCAGCTGAGCGCTTCGGTTGAGCCCGTCCGCGGCCGCGGTCCTGGGGCTGCTCGCGATGGCCGGGGTGAGCCTGGGCGCGGGGATGTTCGCCCGCCGCTTCGCGCACACGACCTCGGACTTCATGGTGGCGGCCCGGGCGGTGCCACCCAGGCTCAACGCCGCTGCCATCAGCGGGGAGTACCTGAGCGCGGCCTCCTTCCTTGGCGTGGCTGGACTGGTCATGCAGTACGGGTACGACGTCCTCTGGTATCCGGTCGGGTACGCGGCCGGATACCTCCTGCTGCTGCTGTTCATCGCGGGCCCGCTGCGACGCTTCGGCGCCTACACCATCCCCGACTTTGCCGAGGGGCGGTTCGACAGCCCCCGCTTCCGCCAGCTGGCGGTGGGGCTGGTGCTGGTGATCGGGTTCTTCTACGCGCTCCCCCAGGTGGAGGCGGCGGGGATCACGGTGGAGACTGCCTCCGGCCTGCCCTACTGGGTGGGGGTGGCGGTGGTCTCGGTGGTGGTGGTGGCGGCGGTGACGGGAGGCGGCATGCGGGGCATCACCCTGGTGCAGAGCCTCCAGTTCGCCGCCAAGATCTTCGCGATCTCGCTGCCGGCGTTCCTGCTGCTGCTGCACTTCGGAGGCCCCGGGGCTGCGTTCGCCCGGACCGCGGGTGATCTGGCACGGCTTCCCACCAAGGTCAGCTACACGGTGGCCAGGGGGGAGATCTGGCAACTCCCCGCACGGACAGAGATCCGCGTCAGCCGGCCGACTCCGGTGGAGTGGACGTCCCAGCCGGCCGTGCGCTCCCCCGGGGCGGTGACCGCCGAGATCTCGGGAGGAGCTCCGGGTCCAGGGGTGGCCGCCAGCGGCAACCGGGGGGTGGTGGTGGTCAGCTCGCGGATGGCCTTCCCGAAGGGGACGTTGGTCTTCGAGGCGCCCGGGCAGGTCACCCTGGGAGCGGGGGAGCCGGCTCCCTTCGGCGCCGCCACGCCCACCAGCACCAACCGGGCCTGGGCGGACCCCTTCGGACCCCTGGCCGGAGGCAGCGGCCACTCCCTGCTCTTCACCTACTCCCTCATCCTGGCCATCCTGCTGGGCACGATCGGACTACCGCACATCCTGGTGCGCTTCTACACCAACCCCGACGCCCGGGCCTCCCGCCGCACCGCCCTCTTGGTGCTGGTGCTCCTGGGCGCCTTCTACATCTGGCCGCCGGTCTACGGGGCGCTGGGACGGGCGCTCGATCCCGCCCTCTACGGCAGCAACCTGACCGACTCCGTGGTGCTGGTTCTGCCCAGCCTCCTCGGGGGCTGGCTGGGCCAGCTCCTGCTGGCCGTGGTCTCGGCGGGAGCGTTCGCGGCCTTCACCTCGACCTTGAGTGGGCTGCTGGTCTCGCTGGCCGGAGCTCTCGGCCACGATCTCTACGGCCGCTGGTGGCGGCCGGCGGCGTCGGCGTCGGCGCGTCGGCGCGCCTTCCAGGTGGCCGCGGTTGTTGCCGGAGCCGGCGCCGGCGGGTTGGGCCTGCTGGTGGGCCAGTTCAACATCAGCGTCCTGGTGGGGTGGGCGTTCGCGATCGCGGCCAGCTCCTTCTTCCCCCTGCTGGTCCTGGGCATATGGTGGCCCCGGCTGACCACCGCCGGAGCTGCGGTCGGGGTCGCCGCCGGAGGCCTCCTCTCCACGCTCGCCATCGGGACCACCATGGTGGCCACGGTGGTCCCCCCCTTGGAGCTGTTCCTGGCCCGGCAGTCCGGCCTGGCGGTGGTGCTGGAGCAGCCCGCGATCGTCACCGTGCCCCTGGCCTTCCTGGCCATGGTCGGGATCTCCTGGTGGCGGCCCGGCCCTCCCGCCCTGGCGGCCGCCAAAATGGTCCAGCTCCACGCGCCGGAGCTCCTGGGCCTGCGCCGGGACTACATCCCGGAATGAGCCCGCCGGAGGGCGGTCAGTAGCCGGCGGCCAGGTCCACCCGGTTGCGGAGCTGCTCGCCCATGGCGAAGCGCCGCAGCTGCTCCGCGAACAGCTCCGAGGTGCGCCGGGAAAAGTTCGGCGAGCTCCAGCTGATGTGCGGGGAGACGTGGATCCCGGCTGCCGACCACAGGGGCGAGGTCGGCGGCAGCGGCTCCTCCTCGAACGCGTCCAGGTAGGCCGCCCGGAGCGGCCCCGTCCCAAGCGCTTGGAGCAGCTCTGAATCCTCCACCAGCCCACCCCGGGCGATGTTGACCAGGCACGCTCCGTCGTGGAGGACCGCCAGCGCCTCACGGGAGATGAGCCCCCTGGTCTCCCGGGTCAGCGGAGCCGCCAGCACCAGCGCGTCGGCGCCGTCGCATGCGGCAACCAGCTGTTCCGGTGCGAAGAGGTCGGTGACCAGCCCTGCCCCCCCCCGCCTCGGGGTGGCGGCGGACCGCCGTCAGACGGCATCTGAAGGGCCCGAGCCGCCGCGCGAGCTCGCGCCCGATCGCCCCGAAGCCGACGATCACCACCCTGAGGTCGCCGAGCTCGCGCAGTTGCAGGGACTCCCACCGGGCGCTGGCCTGCAGCGTCCGGATCTCCGCAAAGCGCTTGCAGTGGTGGAGCAGGCAGCCCACCACGAACTCCGCGATGGGAACAGCCACCACCCCGGCGGAGTTGGTGAGGATGACGTCGGGGTGGGGCGCCATGATCTCGTCCAGGTGGTCCACCCCGGCCGACACCGTGTGCACCCACCGCACCTCCGGATGCTGGCTGAGCGCCCTCTGCAGGGGATCCACCTCTTCGTTGGCCAGACGGCCACCGAAGAGCCTCCAGACGCAGTCGAAGTGCTCGTCTGGCGGAGCCTCACCGGAGGGCGCCTCGACCAGCTCCAGCCCGTCGAGCCCCGCCTTGAGTCGGACCAGGTCAAGATCCGGCTTGGGCATTCGGCCCACGATCAGGCAGCGAACGGTGGCGGTTGCCACACTCATTCCCGGCCCACCGGCCGGCGGCACCCCCGGCCACCGCCCATCACCGCCGGCGCCGATGCCGCCCTCGGGTTCACCGCGTTCTCCTCCGGTCTGCTGCCTCGGCTCCGTGCGCACCTCCCCTGAGCGGGGGATGATGGGGGCATGGAGCCGCTACCCATCCCCACGGTACCGCCGCAGTGGCTGCTGCGGCACCTCGGCGACTCCGACCTCAGGATCCTCGATATCCGCTGGACCCTGGCGGACGGGCCGGACGCTGCCGGATACGCCACCGGACACATCCCGGGCGCCTCCTTCATCGACCTGGACCGGGTTTTGGCGGGCCCACCCGGCCCTGGCGGCCGCCACCCGCTGCCGCCGCCCGATGAGTTCGGCCGGGAAATGCGCGAGGTAGGGATCAGCGTCGGCTCCCGGGTCGTCGTCTACGACCAGGTCACCGGTGCGGCCGCGCGGGCCTGGTGGCTGCTCCGAGCGGCCGGGGTGGCGCAGGTGGCGGTCCTCGACGGTGGGCTGGATGCGTACCTCCGGGCCGGAGGGGTCCTCAGCCAGCAGGTGCCGACGCCGACCCCCGGGAATCTTAGGGTTGAGAGTTTCTCCGGCCAGGTGTCAGCCGAACTGATCCCGCAGCTGCAGCAGCGGGGGTACTGGGTGCTCGACGCCCGCGCCGGTGACCGCTACCACGGCGCCCCCAACCCGCTTGACCCGAGGCCCGGCCACCTGCCCGGGGCCAGGAGCCTACCTTGGGCGGAGCTGTTCACAGAGGACTCGCGCCTCGACCATGAAGGAGCCCGGCGCCGGCTGCGGGAGCTGGGCCACTCAGGTCAACCCATCATCGCCTACTGCGGCTCAGGGGTTACCGCCTGCGCCCTGCTGCTGGCGCTGGACGCCGCCGGGGCGCCGGAGCTTCACCTCTACCCGGGGAGCTGGAGCGAGTGGGCGGCCGACCCCGCCAAGCCGGTGGAGTGCCCAGCGTGAGCCGCTGCGGCTCGCTCAGCCGCTTCTGACGACCTTGGTGGCGCTCGCCTGCATCAGAGGGCGCATCACCACCTGGTCCAGGTTCACATGCGCGGGGCGGGTCACCGCAAAGGCAACCACGTCGGCAACATCCGCCGCGGTCAGCGGCTGCAGGCCCCGGTAGACCGCCCGGGCGCGCTCTTCGTCGCCCCCGAAGCGGTTCAGGGAGAAGTCGGTCTCCACCATCCCCGGACAGATCTCCGTCACCCGGACCGGCCGCCCCGCGAGTTCGAGCCGCAGGGTCTTGGTGATCGCGTGCACGGCGTGCTTGGCGGAGGTGTACCCCGCCCCGCCCTCGTAGACCTCGAGGGCGGCGGTGGAGGAGAGGTTGACGACGTGGCCCCGGCCCGAGCTCTCCAGAGCCGGCAGCAGCTGCTTGGTCATCGCCACCAGGCCCAGGACGTTGACCTCCCACATCCAGCGCCACTGATCAAGATCCGCGGCGGCGACCTCGTCCAAGCCTCGGGCCCCGCCGGCGTTGTTGACCAGAACTTCCACCTCGGTCAACCCGACGCAGAATCGCGCGACGCTGTCCGGATCGCTCACGTCCAGGACCTTGGCCTCGCCGCCGATCTCAGCCGCCAGTGCCTCCAGCGGCGCCAGGCGCCGGGCCCCCACCAGAACCCGGTAGCCCTCCTGCGCCAGCCGCCGAGCCACGGCCGCGCCGATCCCGGCTGAGGCCCCGGTCACGACTGCCCAGGGGCGATTCTCACCTGTCATCTCACGATGGTCGCACGTCAATCCCTGGCACTGCCACCCGGCGATCCGGCGCTTCGCTCCGGTCCGAGCTGGGCGACCAGCTGAACGGGATCGGTGGTCGGCAGCTCACATTGGAATCCGCGGCACAGAAAGGCGGTTGGGAGGCCTCCGAGCGAGGCCCGGTCCCGGACCAGCGGCGCCCCCTGGGCCGACTCCTCGCCGGCCCGGCCCACGGCAACGACGAGCTGGGGACGGTGGCGGCCGCGGACGGCTCGCACCAGTTCCAGATGCCCTGAGGGGGAAGGCGGCACCATCACCGCCAGCTCCAGCATCCCCGCGCGATACAGCTGGGCACAGTGGAGCCAACCTCCCATCGCCTCCGGCGCCCGCTCCGCCAAGGGCGCGATCGCCGTGAGGGCCCGCTCGGCGCGCTCCATCCAGGCCGACTCGCCGGTCAGGGCGTGCAGCCGCAGGCAGAGCTCCACCATCAGGGAGTTGCCGGAGCGCACCGCCCCGTCCTCCAGCCCCCGGGGACGCGCCGGGAGCAGCGGGTCCTGATCGGCGGCCACGTCGCTCCACAGGACGCCCTCGGGGTCGGTCATCTCGCGATTGGCCTGGTCAGCGAGGTGGTGGGCCCATTCGAACCAGAGCGGGTCACCTCGCAACTCGTGCAGCTGCAGCGCCATCAGCGCGGTCTGGGCGAGATCGTCGAGCTGCGCTCCCAGCCGGCCCGGGCCATGGGCCACCAGGTGCGGAAGTCGGCCCCGCACACCGCCCGCCGCCTGCAGCAACAGCCTCGCCCCGACCTCCGCAGCCACCCGGTACCGGCTCTCACCCGTGACCAGCGCGAGCTCCCCGAGGGCGGCGAGTGCGGCGGCGTTCCACGCCACCACCAGCTTCTCGTCCCGCGCCGGCTGGGGGCGAAGGCGGCGAGCCCGGAGCAGCCGGTCCCGCAGCCGCTGCACTGAGTCGGCCGTGCCCTGTGGATCAGACCAGCTGGCGGCCTGGAGCACGTATCTGCCCTC
>JAKAVU010000146.1 GCA_021817185.1 bacterium | reverse complement strand
AGTCGCCGGCCTGGAGGGGCCGATCACCAGCTCCGACCTCGGCTTCTCGATCGGGCCGCGGATCAACGCCGCCGGCCGGATGGAGGATGCCAGCCTCGCCCTGCAGTGCTGCTTGGCGGACACCAGGGAGGAGGCGGAGGCGGCGGCTATGCTGCTGGAGCAGCTCAACCGCGACCGCCGCCGGTCCCTGGCGGCGGCGCTGGAACTGGCCCGGCCGATGGTGCGGTCGCTGCCCGACGACACCGGTGCCATCGTCCTGGGCGCCGACTCATTCCCCGCCGGGGTGGTGGGCTTGATCGCCGGGCGGCTGGCGGAGGAGTTCCAGCGGCCGGCATTCATCTATTCGATGGCCGGTGAGGAGTGGAAGGGATCGGCCCGAGGCGTGGCCGGGCTCAATGTGGTCGAGGCGCTGGCGGCGGCGGGTCCCGCGCTGCTGCGCTGGGGCGGCCACCGCAGCGCCGGGGGATTCAGCATCTCTCCGGATCCAGCGCAAGCTCTGGCCTTCCGCGACCTGATCGACGGCTGGGTCCGCGCGCAGCTGGAGGGGGTCACTCCCTGCCGCGTGTTCCCGGTGGACGCTCAGGTCGAGCTCGGGGAGTGCAACCTCGGGCTGGCCGACCAGCTCAGCCGCCTCGGCCCGTTCGGGATCGGCAACCCTCGAGTCACCCTCAGCGCTCACCGTTGCCGCGTGGTCAGGTCCGAGGCCTTCGGAGTCAAGAGTGACCACCTCCGGGTCGTGCTCGACGACGGCACCGGGCAGCTGGAGGCGGTCGCCTTCAGTCGACCTGCTCTCAGCCGCCACCTGCCCCCGGGAAGGATGGTTGACGCCCTGTTCGAGCTCGATGCCAGCCGCTGGCGGGGCCGCGAGCGGCTGCGCCTGCTGCTCCGGGACCTGCGCCCGGCTCAAGGCTGACCGCCCGGGCCCGGCGCGCGGGATCTACGATCAGGGGCACCATGACCGCCACTACCAGCCGGCCGGGACCGGGAGCCTCCCGGCAGCAGGCAAGGGGGCGCGACCGGGGCCAGCGGCCGTGAGGGCTCGCTCGGCGGCCGCCCTCGGGGCCTGCGCGGCCGGGCTGGCGGTGGCGGCGATGCTGGCTTTGAGACTGGTCGCGGGGGTCACCGGCCTCATCGAGGTGATTGGATCCGGGCTCACGCTGCTGCTGCCGGGCCCCGTCTTCGGGACCCTGATCGACGCGCTCCAGGAGCGTGGCCGGCCGCTTCTGGTGCTGGCCACCGCGGTCCTCCTGGTTGTGGTGGGCGGCGGGCTGGGGGTGGCGGTGGCGCACCGGTCGCCCGCGGCTCGGCTGGTTACGCCCGCCGCGGGCCCATCACGGGGCGGCTCCGGGCGCTGGCGTTGGCTGCTGCTGGCACTGGCGCTCTGGATTTTGACCCAACCGCTGCTGCTGGTGGCTGAGGGCGGCTTTGACCTCTCCGCATGGCTCAGCACTCTGGGGGACTGGGTGCTGCTGTGCGGGCTGGTGGACCTGCTCGTCCAACCGTCACGGCTGGGAGGCAACTTCTCCGGGGTCCGCGGCTCGTCCAGCTTCTCGACCATCAGTCGGCGCCGCTTCCTGGCTCTCTCGGGAGGTGTGCTGGGAGCGCTGTCGCTCGGCTACCTGGGGAGCAGATTCCTGGCCGCTCAGTCGCCGTCCGGCGTTCTCGGCCGGGGCGTGGCCGCCCTCGGGCACCTCCCACCTGGGGTGACTCCCACCGCCGATTTCTACATCGTCTCCAAGGATCTCTTGGGACCGCCTCTGGTTGACCAGTCCAGCTGGCGGCTGGAGCTCAGCGGCAGCCGGTCGACCGAGATCGGTTACCAGCAGCTGCTGGCGATGCCACAGCGGGAACAGGTGCAGACCCTGGAGTGCATCTCCAACCCGGTGGGGGGGACCCTCATCAGCACCGGGATTTGGCGGGGAGTTCCGCTCTCCCATCTTCTCGAAGCGGTGGGTTTGCCCCGCCAGGCCAGGGTGGTCGTCTTCCACTGTGCCGACGGCTACTCGGAGAGTCTGCCGGTGGAGGAGGCGCTGGCCCCCTCCACGCTGGTGGCCACCCACCTCAACGGCCAGGTGCTCCCCCCGCAGCACGGCTTTCCGGCCCGAGTCCTGGTCACCGGGCACTACGGCATGAAGGATCCCAAGTGGTTGACCAGGATCTCCACCGCCTCTCACCCGTTCTTCGGTTACTGGGAGCAGCAGGGTTGGAACGCTGCCGCGGTGCCGCACATCTTCTCCCGCTTCGACTTCCCGAGCGGGAGCGCCCGGCTGAGAGCTGGCAGGGCCTACCTGCTCACCGGGATCGCCTTCGCGGGCAACCTCGGCGTGGCGCGAGTGGAGGTGACCGTGGATGGCGGCAGCCACTGGGTGCCGGCCCGGATCCAGCCGCCCCTCTCCGAGTTTGCGTGGTCGGTTTGGAGTCTCCCATGGCGACCCGGACCAGGTCTCTACACCCTCAGCGTGAGGGCCGAGGACAGACAGGGCCGCATGCAGGCCGCGCGGACCACCGGCAGCTACCCCAACGGGGCCAGCGGCCGCGAGGAGATCGTGGTGAACGTTGCCTGATCAGAAGCGGCGCGGACTTCGTACACTCCCCCCGCATGGCATTCGGCCCGACCCCACCGGCGGCGCAGCCGCCCCTCTCCACGCCCGGCCCCGCCGGACGGGCGGATCCGCCTCCGGGCTCCTCCCCATCCCAGCCTGACAAGCTGGCGCGGTCGGCTCTGCTCTGGGGCAGGGCGGCCGCGATCCTGCTCACCATCTTCCTCGTCTACCAGCTGGTCCTCATCCTCAAGGGGCTGGCGGCGGCGCTGCTGGTGGTCCTGATCTGCGCTCTGCTGGCTTCCATCATCTCGTTTCTGGGAACACCCATCGTCGACCTGCTGGAGCGGCGCGCCCGGGTTCCCCGCACTGCCGGAGCCCTGCTCACCCTGGTGGTCGGCCTGGGGCTGGTTGGGCTCATCTTCTGGCTGGTCTCCGGTCCGCTGGTCGCCGAGAGCCGGGGCCTGGCGGTGCAGGCGCCCAGCCTGGTCCATCGGGTCGAGCGCATCGTGATCCAGCTCCAGCAGCAGCTGAGGGGGCACGGCGTGAAGGTCGACGCGGTGGCCTTTGTCACCTCCAAGCTGTCCAGCGTGGTCCCCCAGCTGACCGGGCTGGCGGTGACCGGGGTCACCAGCGCGATCGGGATATTGGTCGATGTCGTGATCTCGATCGTCCTCTCCTTCTGGTTGATGCGGGACGCGAGCCAGCTGCGCCAGCGCTTCGTGGCCCTGTTCCCGACCCGGGCGGCTCGGGAGCTTGAATTCGGCATCGACGCCTACTCGGTAGTGATCGGTGGCTACGTCAGGGCGCAGCTCCTGCTGGCCGTGGTGGTGGCGGCGATGGCCGGGGGAGGGACCTTCCTGCTGGGGGTGCCCTTCCCGCTGGTGGTGGCGCTCGCGGCCGGGCTCTTCGAGCTGATCCCCCTGGTGGGACCGTTTGCCGGGGGCGCCGTTGCGCTCTTGCTGGCGCTCACCAAGAGCCCGACCCTGGCGCTCTTCACCCTCATCCTCTTCCTGGGCATACATGTGGTGGAGGGCTACCTGCTGGTGCCGAGGATTCAGGCCCGGTTCGTCCAGCTCCATCCCATCGTGACCCTGCTGGCGCTGTTCGCCGGGGTGGAGGTCGGAGGCTTTCTGGGCGCGCTGGTCGCCGTCCCCGCGGCGAGCTACGTGACCGTCCTGATTCGCGCCGGCGTCGGCGACTGGCGAGCCCAGCGCCCGGACCTCTTCAGCGCCTCGCGCTCTGACGGGCTGAGCGAGCTGCGCAACCGTCGCCTCCTGCGCAGCTTCCGCATCCGGCGGCGCCCCAGCCCGACGGCTCCGGCCGATGAGGGGGCCTCTCCCCCAGCCGCTCCCAGCTGACTCAGGGCCGGTGGGGCGGCCGGGGCCCGAACAGCGCGCTCCCCAGTCGCACCTCGGTGCTGCCCTCCGCGATGGCGAGTTCGAAGTCCTCGCTCATGCCCATGCTGAGCACCGGCAGCCCCCGGCCCAGCCTCGCCACCAGCTCCTCGCGCAACTCCCGGCACTGGCTGAAGCAACGCTGGGGAGAGGCCGGGTCAGCCACCGTCATCAAACCCTGGAGCACGATCCCAGGCAGTGCGGCGATCGCCTCCGCCACCTCCCGCAGGCCGTCCGGCTTGAAGCCGTTGCGGCCGGGAATCTCGGTCGCGTCCAGCTCGCAGAGCACCGGGAGCGGCTCCTGGCCGAGCCGGGCTGAGGAGAGCCGCTCTGCCAGCTGCAGGCTGTCGACCGTCTCCACCGCGTGGAACAGCCGGGCTGCCCGGGCGACCTTGTTGCGCTGCAGGTGGCCGAGCAGGTGCCAGCGGAGCCCGGGCTCGGCCTCGGCCTTGGCCTGACACTCCTGCAGATAGTTCTCACCCAGCTCCGTAAAGCCCAGCGCGACCGCCTGCCGGACCCGTTGGATGGCGTGGCCCTTGGTGACGGGAAGCAGACTCACCGGCTCTCCACCGACCCGCCGCCTGGCCTCCTCGATGCGCACCGCCACGGCTGCCGCGGCCTCGCGCAGCGCCTCCAATCCTGGGTCGGGATCAGGCCTTGCTGCTGGCACGGCGGCGGCGCGCGGTCCGGTCTCCAACCAGGATCTGATCGATCTCGTTGCGCACCTCGGAGAGATCGCGGAAGGAGCGATACACCGACGCGAACCGCACGTAGGCGACCTCGTCCAGCTGGCGCAGGCGTTCCATCACCAGCTCTCCCACCTCCCGGCTGGGCAGCTCGGACTGGCCCCGCCCGCGCAGGTCGCCCTCGATCTCGTCGACGATCTCGGTCACCTGGGCGGGGGAGATGTCCCTCTTCTTGCAGGCGTTCATCAGCCCCAGGAAGAGCTTCTGGCGGTCGAAGTCCTCCCGCCGACCGTCCTTCTTGACGATGTAGAAGGGCACCGACTCGATCCGTTCGTAGGTGGTGAACCGCTTGTTGCAGCTGTTGCACGCTCGCCGGCGGCGGATGGCCTCCCCGGTCTCGGAATCGCGGGAGTCCACCACCCGCAGGTCGTCGTGGTTGCAGTAGGGACAGCGCATGGATCTCCGATTTGGACCTAGGCCACAGGATATGGGGCGGCTGCACGCATTCTAACCATCATATTGTGGTCGCCGCGAAGAGTCCGAGATGTCCGGCGGCGAGGGTGTCGGCCTCGCTCGCCAGGGCCGGGCCCTTCCGGGCCCAGCCCTGGGCGCGATCAGCGGTTGACCGTCCTCATGTCGGCGTAGCGCTCTCCGGCGACGGCTCCCAAGGGCGCCAGCTCCGCCAGTCGATCCAGGGTCTCCTGGTCCAGGGAGAGCTCGGCGGCGGCTACGTTCTCCTCAAGGTAGCGCCGCCGCTTGGTGCCCGGGATGGGCACTATGTCCTGGCCCTGGTGGAGAACCCAGGCGATGGCCACCTGCCCGGGGGTCGCCCCCTTCTCCCGCGCGATCTCCTCTATCCGATCCACCAGGGCCAGGTTGCGCTCCAGGTTGTCACCCGCGAAGCGCGGGAAGCGAGCGGCCCGGGTGTCACCGTCACGGCTCACCTGCTCGGTGCTGCGGGCCCGGCCGGTCAACATCCCCCGCCCGAGCGGGCTGTAGGCGACAAACCCTATGCCCAGCTCGCGCACGGTGGGGAGGATCTCCGGCTCGGGGTCACGGGTGAAGAGCGAATACTCGGTCTGCAGGGCGGAGATGGGGAAGATCTTGTGGGCGCGGCGGATGGTGTCGGGGCCCGCCTCCGACAGCCCCAGGTAGAGGACCTTGCCCTGCTCCACCAGCTCGGCCATCGCGCCCACGGTCTCCTCGATGGGCACGTTGAGATCCACCCGGTGCTGGTAGTAGAGATCGATGTGATCCACCCCGAGCCTGGTCAGGGAGGCGTCACAGGCCTTCCGGACGTACTCGGGACGGCCGTTGATGCCCACCCATGACCCATCCTCGCGGCGCTCGTTACCGAACTTGGTGGCGAGCACGACCTGGTCGCGGCGGTCGGCGATCGCCTCTCCCACCAGGCGCTCGTTGTGGAACGGCCCGTACATGTCGGCGGTGTCCAGGAAGTTGACGCCGAGCTCGAGGGCCCGGTGGATGGTGGCGATCGACTCCTGGTCGTCGCGCTGGCCGTAGAACTCCGACATTCCCATGCACCCGAGCCCCAGCTCGGACACCTCCAGCCCCTGGCTGCCCAGTTTGCGCATCTGCATACCCGTCACCTCCACGAAAGTCTCCTTGCCTTGTGCTCGAGTTTAGTCGGCACCGGTCGAGCCCACCCGTCGGCACTGCACTCATCCGATGTCGCCTTGGAGGTGCCCGCAGTCGTCCGCTCGATCGAGAAGCAGGCCCCACCCGGCGCCGTGTCGAGGTGGCTGGCCTCGCCCGTAGTCAAGGCCCGGTGCACGGCGTCGAACGCGCGGAGGAGCTACGAACGCGAAGGGCGGACCGCTTCCGCCTGCCAAACTAGCCGGAGCAGGTGGCCCGCCGTGACGCCGAAGATCGAGGGCAGCTCAGGATCGAGGAACCGGGTAATGGCGGCGATCCGGTCTCCTTCGACGGTGAGCACCACCAGCCCCGAGGGCTCGGCGCGCGCATCCCCGGGTCGTCCGAGATAGCAGGCGAAGGCAGGCTGGGTGCTCGCCCGGGTGGGCACGAGCCCCAGGCGACGCCCCGCTCGACCAGCGGCGCTCGCCCGCAGGAACCGGGCGATGGCCTTGCCCCCCTGATACTCGTGGGGGGCGGGCGGCATGGCCAGCCAGGCGTCGTCGGTGAGCAGGGCCACGACTGCGTCGACGTCATCGGCGCTGAAGGCGGCGGCGAAACGTTTCGCCAAATCGGCCTCGACCGCCGAGCCGGGCTCCGGGGCGGGGTGTGCGCCGGCTCCAGGTTGATGGCCGAGAGAGGCCCGAGCTCGTTGGAGCAAGCCCTTGACCGCCGGCGGCGTGGTCTCGAGTATCGTGGCCACCTCGGCGACCGAGAAGTCCAGAACATCGCAGAGGACCACTGCTGCCGTCTGGCGCGGCGGGAGCCGCTGCAGGGCGGCGATGAAGGCCAGCCGGACCCCCTCGGCGGCCTCGAAGCGGGCTGCGGGCCCTGGCGCGGGATCGGTGAT
>JAKAVU010000145.1 GCA_021817185.1 bacterium | reverse complement strand
ATGACCAGATTGCGCCAGAAGGCAGCACCCGGCCGGCGCCCGGTTGGTCCAGTGCTGCCCCAGGGCAGGCCCCACCAGGAGGCGACCCCGCCCAAGTTCCCGAACGCGCTCCCGCGGGGTCCCGACCTGGAAGAGACGTCCCTCGTGGCCCGCAGAGTGGCGCGAACTGGGCCGCCCACTCCACGCCATTCCTGGACCACGCCCAACCACGCTCTGTCTGGCCCGTCGGAGCCGGCTCCAAGCCCTGAAGGCCCGGTCGCTGGGCTCCGCCGGGGGGTATGACGTGGGGGGCCGGTCCAGGCCGTCCAAGAGTGGGCGATTGGTCGGCGGGACAGGCTATGACCACCGAGCCGAGCCCGCCGTAGAGGAAGCGGGCGGTCCTGCCCACCGCTCCTCGTCACGCATCGACGCTGATCGATCCGGCTGTGAGTTGCAGGAGCTCCACCGAGACGCCCGGACCGAAGGCCATCGCCAGACCGCAGCCGGCATCAGGCTGCAGGCGGGACAAGACGAAGAGCAGCGAGGCCGACGAGAGGTTTCCCACTTCGCGAAAGGAAGCGCGCGACGCTGCCAACCCGAACGGAGGGAGTGACAGGGCACGCTCGACAGCGTCGAAGATCCGGGGCCCACCGGCGTGAACCGCGTAGAAGCTCATCTCCTGACCCCCAAAGCTGGTCACCAGCTCCGTCAACGCGGCCTCCAGCCGGCCCGGGAGGTGCCGGTCCAGCACCGGGTGAAACCCGCCGTCCCGTAGTTGGAACCCCAGCAGGTGCTCGGTGTTGGGGATGAGCCGGGACCCCGCCTTGGTGATGTGCAGCCCGGGGCCGTCGTCCCGCAGCACGGCGGCCGCCGCCCCGTCGCCGAACACGAGTGCGGCAGTGAGGTTGTCGAGGCTCAGATCGTCGGGGTCGAACGTCAACGAACACAACTCGACGCACACCACCAGCACGATCGCGGTGCGCTCCGCCTGGAGGTGGCGATGGGCTGCGGCCAGGGCGGCCCCGCCTCCGGAGCACCCCAGTTCAGTTAGCGGCAGGCGCAGCACCGAGGGCTTGAAGCCCATCGAGTTGGAAAGCCGGACATCCAGGGCGGGAACCATGTAGCCGGTGCAGGACACGGATATCAAGAGGTCGACCTGGGACGGCGACACTCCCGCGCTCGCCAGAGCGCGGCTCGCCGCGACCTCGGCCAGCCTCGGAGCCTCTTCAGAGTAGACCGCCATCCGCTCTGCGATCGTGCGGGGGCGAAAGGTCACGTCGACGGGCCGCACCAGATAGCGAGTCACCGGCTCGACCGCCAGCGCGGTCAGATGGGGCCAGTGACCCGCGATCACGGATCGTCCCTCGTCGGCCGCAAGGCGGTAAGAGGGAAGCGCCAGGCCCACACTGGCTATGGTGGTCATCGGCTAAGCGAGGCCCAACAGGGCAGCCCAGTCCAGAGGGCGCAGAAGCCCCACGCCCGCGAGCCCCTGGTTCACCGTGAGCAGCCGCTGGAGGGCGACGGGGCGACGCCGCAACCCGTGAACCGCTCGGCGACTCAGGGTATCGGAGCCACCCAGGCGGAGTGCCATGCGCGTGACCAGCAGCCGCCTTCTCCACTGATGGTGGCAGAGGGCCCGATATCGGGCCGGAGCTGACGCGGGGTCGTCGGTGAGAAGCCGCGCCAACCACCGTGCCTGCTGCAGCCCGGCGGTCATGGCGTCGCCGGTCACAGGATCGAGGAACCCCGCGGCATCTCCGACCAGGAAGACGCGAGCGCAGGACACCGCTCGCGGCCTTACGAAGAAGGGTCCAGCTCCGCTCAGGCGGCCAACCAGCGGAGCCGTGCGCAGATCCGGTCGGGCGGACCCGAGGAGGCGCCGGTAGGTACCCTGAACCGAACCGCCGCGGTCCCGGAGGCAGCCCCGGGGTCCCAGAACCGCGAAGAGCACCTCTTCTTTCCCCGCCGGGGCAAGGTAGGTCTCGACCTCGCCAAACAGGGTCACTTCGACGTCGGGGATCATTGTGGGGGTGGCCAAGTGTCCCACCACGCCGAAGCGATGGCGCCCCCTTGGTACACCGGTCCACCCCATGAGACGTGAGACGGTCGAGCGGAGGCCGTCGGCTCCGATCACGGTACCGGCGGATATGGTACCCGTTGAAGTTTGCAGCTCGACTCGGTCCTCCAGGACCCGCATGCCCAGGACCCGGACCCCGGTGACGACCTTGGCGCGCGATGCCAGGAGGGCGTCCAAGCGCAAGCGCCTGGTCCCGAAGCCGCATCCCTCGCGGAAGTCGCTGCGGACCGACTCGCCTCCGGGTAGACGGTAGCGCACCCCGGCGATGGTTGGAAATCCAGCCTGCTGAAGGGAGATGCCCAGCGACTCCAGAATGGCCGCCCCCGCCGGCATGAGACCCTCGCCACAGGGTTTGTCGCGCGGGTACTGGCGGGCGTCGAAGACGGTCGCGCTCGGGATCATCAGCCCCACCGCACAGCCGATCGGGCCCCCTCCCACAACCGCCACGGGGAGATCCATGTGCGCTCAAGCTACCAGACGCGTGCCCGACGTCCCTCAGCGGTGAGCCGGACCGCAGAGACCAGCCTTCCCAGAGTGCCCCCGCTTTCGTCTCCCACCGGGTTGCGCCCGCTTGGCGGCCACCGCCGCTCTCTCCGTCTTCAGCTTCTGCCAGCTCAGAACCCGGTCCGAGGTGATCGTCCCGGCCGCCACGGCCGCGGAGACGGCGCACCCGGGTTCGGTTCGGTGAGCGCAGTCTCTGAACTTACAGTCGGCGGCGAGCCGCTCGACCTCCGCGAAGGCGACCTCCAACCCATCGTTCTGCAACCACAGCCCGACGGATCGCATGCCCGGGGTGTCCAGCAATATGCCGCCCCCGGGGACCACCAGCAACTCCCGGTGGGTGGTGGTGTGCCTCCCCTTACCGTCCGACCGCACCGCTCCGGTGGGCATGGACAGCGACTCGGTCAGCGCGTTTACCAAGCTGGACTTTCCGGCTCCGGACGGCCCGATCAGAGCAACGGTCAGGCCCGGCTTGAGGTGCTGATCGCGCAGCTCCTGGAGCCCATCGCCGGTTACGGTGCTGGAGGTGACCACCCCGGCCCCCCCGGCCACCCGCGCGGCGAGCTCGACCAGATGGCGGAGCTCGTTGGGCGCGCGACAGTCCGCCTTGGAGAGCACGACCACCGGGCGGGCGCCACTGTCCCAGGCCAAGGCCAGATAGCGCTGCAGAGCATGCGGGTTGAGCTCCCGGTCCAGTGCATGCACCAGCAGCGCTCTGTCGACGTTGGCGGCCACCACCTGGGCTTCGGTCGCGGCGCCCGCCCCTCGACGGAGAAAGGCTGATCGGCGCGCAAGCAACCCGACCACCCTTTGCTCACCTACAGAGCCAGGCCCGGGCGACATGACCACCCAATCCCCCGTTGCTATGTGGAACCCCTGATAGCCGGCGCGAACCGGTGTGGGAGTGAGCACCGTGCAGCAGCGGCGGTCGATGCGCGACACCCGACCGACCGCGGACTTTGGAGCCGCGATCAGCGCCAGTTCGCGGGCGCGCTCATCGTCCCAGCCCAGGGGTTCCAGTGATGCGAAGTCTTGCAGCAAGCGAGCGGTCAAGGACGACCTCCTAGTGGGAGGTGCCCGGCCGCAAGGCTCAGATGGGAGATGCCACCAGAGAAAGCCGGGCACTTGTGGTGCTGTCAGTTCGGAAGTGCGAGAGCGGCGATCTGAGATCACAAGCCATTGAACTCACCTCCTCGAACTCCAGCGTGGCCGACTTGAAAGCCCACTCTAGCAATGGCCATCTCCTAGCGCAACCGCAACCACGAGCCGGCCGACTCGGCCAGCTCATGGTTGGGGCGCCGGCTGTCGCAGCCGGTAGCGCAGGAGGAGGTGGTCGCCAGCCCGCCGCACCGCCAACAGATGGGCTGGCGGGATCCCCTCCCCAAGGAGGTCAACACTGCCTGCGAAGCCGGCACGGCCTGCCTGGGCCGGCCTACCGGCCACGGCCGGAGAAAGGGTGAGGAACAGCTCATCGACCAGGGAGAGTTGGAGAAGCTGCCCCATGGAGGTCGGCCCAGCTTCGGTCAGCACCGCGCGGTGGCCGCGATGTTGGAGTTCGGTGGCCAGCCACTGCCAATCCATGCGGGTGTCCGCGTACCCCAGCCAGCCAACTGCGGATGCGAGCCGGTGCCTCAGAACGGGCAGCCTCGACTCGGGCGCCACCACCAGCGCAGGCCCTTGGAGGGCGGGGTGCTCAGGGTCCAGGTCTCCTGAGCCCACCACGACCACCAGCTGCGGTTCGGCCGCTCTGCGCAGCCGGCGCCTGAGCTCCTGGAACTCCGGGGCCAAGGATGGATACGCCCGCTCCGCGGTCCACTTGGTGCCGGGACTGTCGCGCAAAGTCCCGGCGCCGACCACAACCGCATCCGCGCACGCTCGCAGCAAAGCCATTGAGAACCGGTCGGCCTGGCTGTGGCCCGAGAGCAGCGATCCCACATGCATCCTGCCCGGCACCCTGACCACCCCGTCGAGGCTGGAGACGAAATTGGCGTACCACAGCGGTTCAGAGAAGCCCAGTCCACCGCCGTAGTGGGCGCGGAGTGGCTCCGGCAGCGGATACTCGGCGAGCCCGCTGGCCTGGAACAGCAGCTCCACGAGATCAGCTCCAGCCATACACCGGGATCGCGCCGCCGCTGATCGGCCACCCGTCCGGCCCAAGCAGGAACGCGATGACCCTGGCGATGGCCTGGGGAGGGACCGCGCGGGTGCTGTCCCCGCCCAGGCGGTCCCGATTCGAGGGAGTGTCTATCACCGACGGCAGCACGGCGTTCACCCTCACCCGGTGAGGCGCCAGCTCCGCGGCGAGGACCTCGGTGAGTCGAACCACTCCGGCCTTGGCGACCGCGTAGGCGGCGCTCTGGGCGCCTGCGACCCTGGCAGCTCTGGAGCTCACATTGACAATGGCACCCGCGCCTCGCTGGGCGAGGCGCGGCGCTGCCTCCCGGCACGCCAGCCAGGCTGAGTCGAGATTCACCTGAAGGCTTTCGCGGTAGGTCGGCCAGGTGGTGTCGGCGACGGTGCCGACCTGAAAGCCGCCCACCAGATTGACCGCGGCCACCACTTCGCCAAGCCCATCGATGCGGCGCCAGAGCGAGGCGACCGAATCTGGGTCGATGAGGTCAGCCCCCAGCCGGACCACAGCGCCCCTCTTGCCGCTGGTGGGCTCTGCCACCTCCTCAAATCCGGGCCTGCCCACCGCCACGACCGTGGTCGTCCCGGCGGCCAGCACCTCGACGACCGCCCGCCCGAGGGATCCGGCGGCGCCCGCGACGACGGTGAGCTCCCTCACTACCCGAGGCCTCGGCCCACAGTGGTAAGGAACTCTGCCCGCAGCGCCGCATCCTCCTCGTAGGCGCCTCGCCAGACGGAGCTGTTGGTGCGGGTGGTCTCATTACGTACCCCGCGCATCCTGGTGCAGAGGTGCGTGGCGGACAGGTGGACCGCGACTCCGTGGGGTCGCAGCTGATCCACCATCCAGTCCGCGATCTCCTGGCCCACCCGCTCCTGAACCGTGAACCGCCGCGCATACACGTTGACCAGCCGGGTGAGTTTGGAGAGTCCGACGATGTGCTCATGCGCGATGTAGGCGACGTGGGCGAATCCATGGAAGGGCAGGGAGTGATGCTCGCAAAGTGAATAGAAAGGTATCGGGCCCTCGATGATCTGGCTGATCCTGCAGTCGGGCCCGCCCTGACACTCCGTCGGGAAGATGGTGAGCAACTTGGGATCGCCGTCATACCCCACGGTGGCATCCACGAGCGCCCTGACGAAGCGTCGAGGCGTGTTGCGCGTGCCCGGAGTGTCGAAGTTCATGCCCAGGGTGCGCAGGATCTCTGCGGCGTGTTCCTCCAGGCGGGCCACAACCTCGGCGTCCAGTTGTCGCGGTCGAGCTCCCGTCCAGAGGTGATCACGGCCGAGTCGGACCGCGGTCGGATCTTCGCTATCGCTCACTCGGAAGTCTCCCAATCCGGAACAACGTAAACATCGGGGGCCACCCACGACGGGGTCGCGACACCGGCCGGGCAGGCTGGTGGCTGAGGTTCTGATTGTAGTTTCACCTGCCGTTCGTGACCGCTCGGATGTGGGTCACCCAGGCGTTCGCCGAGCCCCATCCGACCATTCGCCCGGCCGACCGCGCAGCCGCAAGGCCCGCGATCCCCATCCCGATCCGGCAACACCCAAGGGTGCCTCCCGAGGGGGTACAGCCGGCCCGTACAATCGAGCTACTCGGGCTGGTGCCGAGGGCGTCTTGGGGGACACCATGATCTCGAAGGACGACTACCTCTATTTTGTAGACGAGCAGCTGCAGGCGATGATCGCCATGGTGCTCGAACTGGGAGATGCGCTCGCCAACCAGGCGCTGGACGTCCCCGGCTCCAACTCGCCGTACGCGATCCTCACCCATTGCCTGGGCGTCATGGAGTACTGGGGAGGGCACGTGGTCGCAGGCCGGCCATCCTCACGCGACCGCGCTTCGGAATTCCGCGCCAGCGGCTCGGTCGAACACCTGGTCGACCGGGCCCGGGCGGGCCAGCGGCAACTGCAAGAGGACCTAATCGGGTCCGAGCCAAATCGCGCGGTAAACAACTCCCCCGGGGATGAGCTGCGGGGTTCGCCGATGGGCAAAACCCAAGGTGGCGCCCTCATCCACATCTACGAGGAACTCGCACGGCACCGCGGCCACATGGACCTGACCCGCGACCTCCTCCTGGCTCGGAGGGGATAGGCGCCGCCTGGACCGGCTCCCCAGTCCACCTCTCAGCTTGGCCGGAGACCGCTGCTGAATTGGAGGGGCCCAGCAGGATCAGGGCATCGAGAGAGCGCTGGGGCACCGACAAGCCCTCCGCTGGGGGCAGATGCGGTTCGGCGACCAGCCGATTGCCCCTGGCCCAAACCTCCGTATCAGTTCACCCTAGCGGGCATCGCGCGGCATGAGCGCCCGCACGCCAGGGTTGGCCCAGAGTCGCTTGCCGCCGCGGTGGCTACTCGCCGGCGACGCTGGTGAACGCGAGCCGCTGAACCTTGGGCGGGGAGGTCGGGGACAGCCAGATTTCGCAGTCGACGTCACCACGCTCGCAGTGCATGGTGAAACTGCAGCGTAGT
>JAKAVU010000144.1 GCA_021817185.1 bacterium | reverse complement strand
CCCTCTGATCGCCAGCGCGTGTGGCACCCCGGCACAGGCGAACAGCTTCGGGAGGGTGAGAGTGGTGGGGCGACGGGGCTTCCTGGACCAGAACCTGGCCATGATGCGCCGGATGGTTCAGCCCATCGAGGCCGCCCAGGCCAAACTCGGCCCTCTGCGCTCCAGTGCTCTGATGCGCATCCCGACCAGCCTCTACCTCGGCACCCTGCTGGGGTACATGGGCAGCCGGGTGCTGGGCCAGTACGACCCCGTGCTCAGCTTCCCCGGCACCGACCGCGAGGGGTTGCCACAGCCCGCGCTGCTGATCGTGGAGCCGAATGTTCGCGAGTTCCAGCGCAAGTCGGAGCTCCCGCTCGACTCCCTGCGCCGCTGGCTGATGCTGCACGAGCTCACCCACGCGTGGCAGTTCGAGCTCCACCCCTGGCTGGCGCCGCACCTGACCGGGATGGTGCAGGAGCTGACCCGGCTGCCGGGCGGCCGGCGGCTCAACGGAATAGAAGATCTGTTGCACACTGCGCGCAACCTCCGCCCCCAGATCGCCCTGGTCGGCAAGGTCCAGGCGGTGATGGCGGTGCTCGAGGGCCACGGCAACTTCGTGATGCGCGAGGTGGGCCGGCAGCACATCCCCGACTTCGACACGCTCGACCGGGCCTTTCATCGCCGCCACGAACCCACCGGTGCGCTGGAGCGGCTGATCCTTCTGATCTCCGGAGTCGGGCTGAAGTTGCAGCAGTACCAGCAGGGGGAGCGCTTCCTGCGGGAGATCCAGGCCCGGGGCGGCCAGCCTGCCCTCGATGCGGTATGGGCGTCGGCCGAGACGCTACCGAGCTGGCGCGAGGTGCGCCAGCCCGAGCTCTGGCTGCGGAGGCTGGGCTTCGACCGGGCCGAGTCTGCCGGTCCGGCTCCGGCTGCGGCTCCGACCCCCGCCTGACCGCTGCCGATTCCGGCCACCTTTGATGGTCCGAAGGTGCCGGATCTTGCGTACACTTCGCAGGTGAGGCGCCTCACCGAGCGGGAGTCTGTTGCTCACCAGCGGGGAGAGCACTCCCGCTTCAGGAGTTGAAACCATGAACAAGAGCCAGCGCAGAGCCGGCAACCATCACGGCCCGACCGGGGGCCCGGGCTTCCTGCGGCGTCTGCAAGATCTGCTGGAGGCGGCGCTCGGGCAGCGCCGTCTGGTCCCGGTCCCGATCGCCACCGGGCTTGAGGGGGCCTACCGTCCGCAGCCGATCCCGCCCGGCGAGCTGAACGTGCACCGAGTCTTCGGGCGCCGCCGGGATGAGGAGCGGGACCGCACAGAAGCGGGATCCGATCCCGCCCCGGCGGAAGAGCCCCCGGTCGAGCCTCCCGCCGATGAGGAGTCCTCGGGCCGGGACCCGCTCGTGCCGCAGCCCGGCCCCGAAGCGGCCGCATCGGACCAGGCCGGGGATGGCGGTGCCCAGACGGCGGAGGGTGCGCCCGCAGAGCCGGAGGGCCAGGTAGCCGATCCGTGGTCAGGCGGGGGTTTCACCGACCCCTTCTCATTCCAACCCGACAGCGGGGCGGCGCCAGAGCTTCCGGCGTGGACCCCGAGCCCCATGCTCGGCGGTGGATTCCCCACCTTCGAGCCGGCGCCGACATCGGAGGAGGCCGGAGCCTCTCCCTGGGGGGCCGGCGGGTTCGGCCAACCGGAGGAGGAGGCGCCAGCCCCGACCTACCAGTCACCAGGTGCGGCGGGCGACGCGTGGCCCGCCGCCGGTGACCAGGGGGAGCAGCTGTGGGCGCCGCGCGCTGAGCAGGAGGGGGACGAGTCGTTCCCCGCAGCGGAGACGACCGCGCCCATGGGGGCCGAGGAGTCAGGGCAGGGGAACTATTCGCTGCCCGAGGTCGAGCCGACCAGTGAGGAGGGGATGGAGATGGAGGCGCCCGTCGAGGCGGCACCCGACGAACCGGGTGACCTGCAGCCGTTCGAACCCGATCAGCTGCCCGAGGTGGTGGCGGTCTCGGAGACCGCCTGGGAGGTCTCTCCCACGGGGGCCGGCCGCGAGTCGGTCCCGGAGCCTTCCGGTGGCCCTGAGCCGGTGGTGGAGGGCGCGCGGACGTTCCCGCTCCCAGAGGGCGAGCTCCTCTTCCACAACCTGAGCGTCGGCTTCACCGACCCGGCCAGGCTGCTGCGGCATCTCGCCGGAGAGGGCCACACCGGGGTCATGCATGTCGCCTCCCAGGATGGGCGCAACACCTACATCGTGCTGGTGGAGGGCTATGTGGTGGCCGTCGCCTCTGACGCCCAGGGGCGGCTCAGCACCTCGACCAGGGTCTCCTTCCCCGCCTTCCCCAACAGCCAGGACATCATCACCGTGATCACCTATCCCGCGGAGATCGCGCGCGGGCTGGGGCTGCTCCTGCACGCGCCGGTCCACTTCTCCGGTTTGGGAGCGATGTTCGTCGACCTCGATGGGCTGCGCAGCTTCCTCAGCAAGCGTTCGGCCTCGGGAGGGCTCGTGGTCGAGGCGGCGACGGGCACGGGGGTGGCGCTGTTCGACGAGGGAAGGCTGGTGGGTGCCTATTCGGGTGCCTCCATCCCCGAGGAGGACCTGGCGCCACTTCGGGAGCTGATCAAGGATCTGGATGCCGAGATCGACGTCCGGTTCGGGGGACCCCATTCCCTGGAGCCGATCCCGCTGGAGACGCTCTTGGCCGGCTATCCCTTGTGACCCCGGGCTCGGCATCGGGACCGGATCGGGAGATCGGCGACAGCCGAGAGCAGTTCGCCCGTGTCGCTGAGGCGTACCGCACCAGTCAGACCCATTCCGATCCGGTGTCGCTGGCGCGCTTCATCTCCATCTGCGATCTGAAGCCCAACCACCGGGTGCTGGACGTGGCCACGGGGGCCGGGCATGTCGCCCTGGCCGCCGCGCCGCTGGTGCGCGAGGTGGTGGCCCTCGACCTGACCGAGGAGATGCTGGAGCAGGCGCGCCAACTGGCGGCCTCCCGCGAGGTTCGCAACGTCACCTTCGTGCGCGCGAACGCCGAGCAGCTGCCGTTCCCGGCGGAGGCCTTCGACCGGGTGCTGGTGAGATCGGCGCCCCATCACTTTCGGGGGCTGATCCCGGCTTTGGCGGAGGCCTACCGGGTGCTGGTGCCCGGCGGCGCCTTCGCGGTCAGCGACTGCTCCCCGCCCCCCGTCGTGCGCGACTGGCTGGAGGTGGTCGAGGTGGGCCGGGACCCGTCGCACGTCCGCAGCCGGGCGTTGGAGGAGTGGCGCGCCCTGCTCCAGGCGATGGGCTTTGCGGTCGAGCATGCCGAGCGGATCGAGCAGGAGAAGGACATCCTGGACTGGTTCCAGGTGGCCGGGGTGAGTTCCCAGGATCGCCAGCGGTTGCTGGACTATTACGAGACGGCCCCCGCGGCGATCGCGGGCCAGCTGAGTCCGCAGTGGCGGGAGGGCCGCTTCTATCACCGCTACTGGCACGCCCTGATCCGGGCCCGCCGCCCACTCCAACCGATCTTCTGATCCGCGCTGGCGTAACCTGAGATGGTGAACGGACCGATCGATCTGAGCGGGATCCACCGCGAGCTCGACCAGCTCAAGCGCCAGCTCTGCCACTGCCAGCTGCAGGGCGAGTGCCTCGGCTGCAAGGGGATCGAGATGATCCGCCAGCAGCTGGAGGCGGTGGCGGCGGCCGCTTCGCAGCCGGTCCTGCTCCAGGTGGCCCAGGAGACCGCGGCCAAGGACATGATGGATCAGTTCTCCAAGATGCAGGAGCGGTTGATGGACGACCCCCAGATCCGGCACGCGGCCCAGGCCTTCCAGGAGCGGCTGCTGGAGGATCCCGAGGCCCGCCGCCTGATCGAGGATCTCATGAGGCGGCTGGGAGGGCCAGCGGAAGAGGGGCCTGATCCGCTCCAGTGATCGGTGTGCGCCGTTCGATCCTGGTCTGTCCCGGCGATAAGCGGGGGATGGTCGCCAAGGCGGCCACCCTACCCACCGACGGGGTGGTGCTGGATCTGGAGGACGCGGTCGCGGCCGATGATGAGAGCCGGGCTCGGGCCCGCCTCGAGCTGGCGGCCGCGCTGGAGTCGCTCGACTTCGGGGGCCGGTCGGTGGCGGTGCGGATCAACGCGGTCGGGGGACCGTGGGCGCTCCAGGACCTGCTCGAAATAGTTCCCAGGGTCGGCAGCCGGCTGGCCACCGTGGTCGTCCCCAAGGTCTCCCATCCGTCCGAGGTGGGTTTCGTCGCCCACTGCCTCGACGCGCTGGAGGCGCCGGGAATGCCGCGGTTGGGGATCGAGATCCAGATCGAAACCGCGGCCGGCTTGGAGGCGGTCAGTGAGCTCGCGACCAGCTCCGCCAGGCTGGAGGCGCTGATCTTCGGCCCGGGAGACTTCGCGGCCGACATGGGGATGCCCCAGACCGTGATCGGGGGCCAGGCCCTGGGCTATCCCGGTGACGTCTGGCACTACCCCCTCACGCGCATCGCGGTCGCGGCCAGGGCCCGCGGCCTGCAGGTCATCGACGGGCCCTACTCAAGGCTGGCGGATCCTGTCGGCCTCGAGCAGGCCTGCCGGCGGGCGGTCGCTCTGGGCGTGGACGGGAAGTGGGCCATCCATCCCGAGCAGCTGGCGACCATCAACTCCGAGTTCGCGCCCTCGCCGGAACAGGTCGCCCGCGCCCGGGAGATGCTGGCGGTGGTGTCGGCCAAGGGAGGGGCCTCACGGCTGGGAGAGGAGATGGTGGACGAGGCCAATCTGCGGATGGCGAGGGCGGTGCTGGCGCGGGCGCGAGAGGAGCGGGCTTGAAGGATCTGCCCCAGGAGCTCAGAGTCGCCACCAGGGTCGTCCATGGCTCGCGGTTCCGCGACCCCCAGACGGGAGCGCTGACCCCGCCACTGGTGGTCTCCGCCACCTTCGATCACGCCAACCCGTCCGGCCTCAGCTACGGGCGGGACCACAATCCGACCTGGGCACTCCTGGAGCAGGCGGTGGCGGAGCTGGAGGAGGGGACCCAGGGGATCGCGTTCAGCTCGGGGATGGCCGCGGTGGCGGCGGTGCTGGAGCTGGCGCCCGATGGGGGTGCGGTGGTGGTGGCCAAGGATTCCTACACCGGCAGCCGGCTGCTGTTGGAGGAGCTTGGCCGGCGGGGCCGCTGCCAGGTCCGCCTCGTCGACGCGACCGATCTGGCAGAGGTCGAGGCCGCGGTGCGGGGTGCGGCCCTGGTGTTGGTGGAGACCCTGGGCAACCCTCTGCTCACCGTGCCGGATCTGGCGGGCTGCGCCGAGGTGGCGCACCGAAGCGGAGCTCTGCTGGCGGTCGACAACACCATGGCGACCCCCTTGGTGTGCCGCCCCCTGGGGCTCGGCGCGGACCTGGTGATCCACTCCGCGTCCAAGTACATCGGCGGGCATGATGACCTCATCCTGGGGATCGTTCTGGCCCGCGACCCTGAGCTCGCCGAACGGCTGCGCCACCACCGGACCAGCCGTGGGGGCTGTCCCGGGCAGCTGGAGGCATGGCTCGCGCTCAGGGGGCTGCGGACCCTCGACGTGAGGCTGCAACGGCAGATGGGGAACGCGAGCTGGCTGGCGATGAGGCTCAAGGAGCATCCGGCGATCCAGCGGGTGCTCTACCCCGGGCTGCCCGGCCACCCCCAGCACGAGCTGGCGAAGTCCCGATTGCAGGCGGGCTTCGGCGCCATGCTCGCTATGGAGCTTCGAGCCGACGCCCCAACCACCGAGCGCTTCTGCGCCGCGACCACGGTCTGGGCCAACGCCACCAGCCTGGGTTCGGTCGGGTCCTTGCTGGAGCGCCGAGGCCGCTGGCAGGGGGAGGAGCACCTGCCCCCCGGCCTGGTCCGGATGTCGGTCGGCATCGAGGACCGCTCCGACCTTCTCGCCGACCTGCTTCAGGCGCTGTCCGCGGCCGGCTTGCCCGGCTGAGCGCCGGTGGAGGTGACGCGGGTGACCAGGGCCAAGAGCGCCGCCCGCACCTGAGCGAGGTCCAACTCCGGACCCGCCACCGCCCACTCCATGACGACCCCGTCCAGGAGCATGGCGATGGCACGGGCCAGGGCGGCGGTCGGCATCGCCTCGGGCAGGTCCTTGGCCGCGATCCGAGCCGCCAGGAAGGACTCGACGAAGGAGGTGATCACCTCTCGGCGCAGGCGCAGGGAGGCCCGGATCACCTCATTGGTCGGAGCCTCCGCCATCGCGCCCAGGAGCAGCCCCGCGCCGCCCTCGGCGTCCAACCGGTCCAGGTAGAAGTCGATCGCATGCTCCAGCCACAGCCGGGGGTCGGAGATGAGCTCCAGTTCCGCGCGCAGTCCCTCCGCCTCCGCCTTCGTCTCCAGGCTGCAGATGGCGGTGTAGAGCTCCGCCTTGCTGGTGAAATAGCGGTAGAGCAGGCCAACCGAAACCCCGCACTCGGCGGCGATCTCAGGCACGCTGGTGCCCTGCATGCCGGACCGCGCGAAGGCCCGCTTGGCCCCTTCCAGGATCCGGCGGCGAACCTGGTCAGCATGAGCCGTGCTCTTTTCCGACAGCCCCTCCGAGATGATGGCGAAACCTCCTGGAGCGCCCCCCGTCGGGCACCTGATATGCTTTGAGTCTACATGAATGAATATTCATTCATGTTGTTCCCAGGAGCCACGGCAGCTTAGGAGCGGGGCGCTTGTTTCATCGGCTGGGACGCTTCACCTACCGGCACCGCAGGGTGATCCCCGGGGCGGCTGTCGCACTGATGGTGGTCCTGCTCCTGCTCTCCGTCCCCCTCGGGGGCCAGCTCGAGGCGGGCGGCTTCTCGGTGCCCGGCTCCCAGAGCCAGCGGGCCACCGAGCTGCTCGCCCAGCACTTCGGAGCCGCCAAGACGCAGCTGCTGCTGGTCTATCGCAGCCCGACCGCGAACGCTGCCAGTCCCACGGTGCAGCAGGCGGTCGACCGCAGCTTCGAGCGCCTGGCCAGGCGCCCCCAGGTGGCCAGTGTGCTCGACTACAGCAACACCAAGGACCCGGTGTTCATCGGCGCCCACGGCCATGACACCTTTGCCGTCATCAACCTCAAGCTGGGGGAGACCGCCGCCACCAACCAGCTGAAGTCGCTGACCTCCTACATCGAGCCCCCACCGGGCCTGCACATGTGGGTCACCGGGGCCCCCGCCATCGACGCCCTCTACAACAGCGGCCTGGAGCAGCAGCTGAAGCGGGCCGAGGTGATCGCCCTGCCGGTCTCGCTGCTGCTGCTGCTGCTGGTGTTCGGGTCGGTGGTGGCGGC
>JAKAVU010000143.1 GCA_021817185.1 bacterium | reverse complement strand
CATGGACCTCGTCGAGCGGCCGCCCCGCGACCTCCTCCGCCATCATCGAGGCCGAGGCCATCGAGATGGAGCAACCCTGGCCGTCGAAGGCGACCTGCTCCAGCTCTCCCGCGTGGAGGCGGAGGCTCAAGTCCACCTCGTCCCCACAGAGTGGGTTGTGACCATGGGCGGTGGCGGTGGGCGCCTCCAGCCTCCCCCGATGACGGGGGTGGCGATAGTGGTCGAGGAGGATCTCCCGGTAGAGCTCGTCGTCCACGGCGGCGGAGGCTTCGGCCATTGCTTAATCCTACCCCCAAGCAGGGAAAGCGGCGGAGCCGACCCGAGTGGGCCCGGCCCCGCCGCTCTGGGAGTTGGATCTGAGGTTCGGCGACGCGGGACACCCGCCGGTGCCGGGCCCACGCCCGGAGGTCCACCTGCGGTCGACCAGCGCCTCCAGAGAGTTCAGGTCCCGGTGGCCGCCCTCAGCCGGCGCCCCCAAGGGTGAGGATCGATTGAGTATCGTCTGGCATGGGCAAACCCTCCTTTTTCCTCGGGTACCGCCGGTGTGGAGGGCCCGGGCCCTCCGGCGGCCGGACGGCGCTGTCGCGCCCAGTCTACTTCACGCCGAGTCAGAGGGCAGGCGAGAACCCGGTGATCTCCGCCAAGGCCACCCGGGCGGCGCCTGGCCGCCGGATCTCGTCAAAGTCGGCTGAAGCGAACTGGGGCGAGAGGCTCTCGCTCTTCCGACCGAGGTGCGGTGCTCCCTCGCAGATGGATCCCTTCGGGGGCAGCGGAGAAGGGCTGAGATAGGTCGGCCGCGGGTGGCGGTGCGGCCGGTGCACCGCGGGGGGCGGGAGTGGCTGGGCGTCGCTCGTGGTGTGGCCGCGCTGAAGTGGCATGGGTACATGTGAGGGGACCCCGCCCACACTCGGCCTGCGGAGGTGTCGGAGATGAGGAGTCCGACTGGCCCGGGCCGGAGTGAAGGATCATCGGGGGGCTCCACCGAGCCCCCGAACTGAGCACCCCGAGTGCCGGCAACCCAGGCGGGTCGGCTGGCGCCGCCAGGAGCCGACCAGCCCCGGGGGTGTGTCACCGCTCTGGAGAGGTTCTCGGTCGATACCCCGCGACCTCCAGCCACGATCCTCCGGTCAGGAAGGCCTTCGCTCTTTTGGCCTCAAGGGACCAGCACGAACAACCGCGCGGGGCTGTCCACCGGCCCAGGCGAAGAGATTGCACTGCAAGTCGATCCCGCGATCCACAGGCACCCCACGGAACGGACGGACGCGCCCCGAAGCGGACTCCAAGTAGTAGCGGAACCCCTGCCGCTCCAGCAATCCCACGAGCCGCCCCAGAGTCTGGCCTCGATCGACGAAGGAGTGGTACTCGACGAAAAGGTGATCTACCTTGACAAGTTGACCCTCCGCCGCCTCGAGAGCCTCCGTCTCCGCGCCCTCTATGTCCAGCTTGAGAAGGTCCACTCGTGGCAGGTCACGCAGGACGTCGCTCAGTGGCATGGTGGGCACGGCCACGAGGCTGTGGTCGGCCACCGCCCCTGGCTCGAGACGCCCCGCGTCAGTCCCCTCTGCCCAGAAGCCCGGGGACCCACCGCCGGTCAACGCGCATTGATGGAGTTCCACCCCATCCAGGAAGCGGGTGTTGTGGCAAAGGACCTCGTAGATCTGCGGATCAGGCTCAAAAGCGATCACCCGTGCCTTGGGCCAGCGCGCTCGCCACCAGATGGTGGCGGCCCCTATGTTGGCCCCACCGTCGATGATGGTGGGCCCGAGACGACGGGAGGGGAAGTCGTAACACTCCCGAATGTAGATGTCGTGGTACTGCGCCACGAAAGACGCGCCGTCTACCAGTGTCAGAGGCGGGTCCAGAAGGGAGGTGGTGGTTTGCACCCCGTGTGGCAAGGCCCGCAGGCGCGACAGCTCGGCCTCGCGCTCAGCTGGGCCCAACCTAGCCACTGAGCGCCTCCGGCGGCTTGCCTCGCAGGCAGCGCCCCCCTTGGTTGTCCACCTCCCGGCTGGGGCCGCCCCACCACGAAGGACTGGAGGCGTGCGTACGGCGGCTTGGGGGCCTCAACCGTGCGTCGGGCCAACTGGGATCCGGGGTCCGGTGGCCCGCCAGTACACCGTGGCCCAAGTTCCATCGGGAAGGCGAAGGTGGAGAACCTCCCGAAACCGCGCCTCTTCGGCGGTGCGGGCCACATGGCGGTCCGGCACCAGTGTGAAAGAGGCGGCTTGTCGGCCCGACACCGCGACCAAAAAATTGGGGATTCCGTACTGGGGGGCAAGCAGTTGCTGGGCGAATGTCAGCCCCACACGGCGGGGATCATGGAACACCCCAACGGGTAGGAGCTGACCACGGTGCATCTGGTCTTCAAGCTGGACAGTGTTGGTGTTGAAGAGAGCCCCTTCCGTGGCAAAGAACACGATCGGGAGGTAACCCCGAACCTTCGCATAGTGGCTCATGAATACGTCCGCCTGCCACGAGTCGCGGAGCCACGGGCCACGGTCCACCGACTGGGCCGCTGGCCCCGAGCCCTCGAATGCTGAGAGGTATCCGGAGATGACGGAGGAGGACGTCACCACCACGGCCGCATACGGCCCGATGCCGGTGGACAGGGTGAATGCCGGCAGCACGGTGACGGTCTTGGTCGCCACGTTGGTCAAGGCGGCTGCTACCGCAACCGCGGCGAGCACCCTGGCCACCGCCCTGGTCGAGACGGCGCCAAGGGCGGCTCGCCAGCCAGCTGCCGCCAGGACCACCAGCGGGGGGACCAGCGGAAGCTCGAATCCCGAGCCCGCGTTGGCCGTGCTGCAGAGTGCGGCCAGCGCTCCGAGGGCGACTAGGGCGAGCTGGCCGGCTGGGGCCGCCACGATGCCGCGCAGGCGCGCTTGCTTAGCAAACGTGGCCCCACCACCGATCCAAACCCCGAGGAAGAGCCCCAAAACGACCAGGGCGGCCGCGACAAGGTAGAAGTCCTGGGACGTCAGGTTGTTCAACCGCACCAGCAGTGAGCCGACCAGCGGCAGCGTGGCCGCCCTGGCGTAGGCGGCCTGATGGGCCCCGTACCCGTAGCTGGTCAGGTACTCCAGAACGTACCGCCACTGGGCTGAGTACCAGATCGCCGCGACACCTGACCCCACCGCGGGGACTAGGAGAAATCGGCGGAGACGCTGGCGCCGGTCGCCGGCCTCGAGCAGGACCGCTAAGGCTCCCACCCCCCACATCACCAGGACGAAGGCGACCATCATTGTCCGCGACAAGACCGTCAGGCCGCTGAGGGCTCCCGCGAGGAGGAGCAGGCCGCGGTTGCGACCGTTTCCGGAAGCGATCTGGGCCGCGACAGCGGCGGCGAACGTGGCGGTGGCTGCCTCCGCAAACATGAAGCTCCGTGACTGGTCGAGGACCCCCGGGGTGCAGCCGATCAGCAGGGCGGTCACCACCGCCCACCAACGTGGCAGCAGGACCCGCGCCAGCGCGTATCCTGCAACCACGGTCCCAACGTAGAAGACCTGCAGGCTGATCAGCAGCTTCAGAAGGTCCGTGTGGACCAGGGGATAGGCCAGGCTGCCGAGAACCGGAACCAGTGGCGCCTGGATGTCGGGAGTGCGAATGGCCGCCAGAAGCGCTCCCGCGCCGCCGTGCACTAGGTGCTGGCCGTCGCGGATCGCACGCTGGAGATATCCCGCCTCGTCGATCGAGTAGGGCAAGCCGCGGCGCGCCGTCCAAATCCACCAACCGTTGGCCGCGGCAAGAGCCAACGCGCCAGCCACCAGCACCGCCTCCGGGAGCCACGACCACCTGCGCACGGCCACCGGACGGTCCTGTCGCTCATGGGCGCGCGTGGCGGCTAGTCTCGCTTGAGTGTGGTCTTCAATCACAATCCGAGCAGGCCCCGGTAGACTTGCGCATATCCGTTGGAATCGTGGCTCCGGCAAACCAGTTCCTGCGCCTTCTGTCCCATCTGATTGAGTTCAACTGCCGGGGCCGTGAGCGCCCGGGTCAGCAACGCCTCGACCGCCGAGAAGCGACTCGCGGGCGCCAAGAAACCGGTCTCCCCGTCGGCCAGTAGTTCCCCAACCCCGAACACGTCCACAGCGGCGACGGGCAGCCCGAACGACATAGCCTCCAGCATCGATCGCGGCATGGACTCGACGTCGGCAACGCTCACCAAGATGTCGCTGGCGCGATACCAGCGGTATGGGAGGCGCGCCACCGGCACGACCAGCACCCGGTCCGCGACGCCTCGCCAGGCGACAAATCGTTTCAACTCCTGGCCGTAGTCTGTGCCCACGTCTCCCACCAACGCCAACAGACTCTGCTGCGGAGAGCCGCGAGCACTTCTGGCAAAGGCCTCCGCGAGCACCATCTGGCCCTTGCGCGGCTCGATGGTCGCGAGACAGAGGAGCACTTTGGCGTCGTCGGGCAAACCGAGCCCGCGCCGCGCGCTCTTGCGACTGACGCGACGTCGATAGTTGGAAATCCGCTGATGGTCGACCCCGTAGGGCACGACAATGCTCTTGGCCTCGGGCACCCATCGCTGAAAAAGGCGGCGGGTCGCCTCGGCCTCGAAAATGACCTTGTCGGCGGCCCCCAGAGCCATCTCAGCACGGGCCCGGACATAGGGATGGACGAAGTTCTCAGGGTAGGCGGCGGCCCAGAATTGCGGCATCGGGTAGCTCTCGTGGACAGCCCAGAGCACCGGCAAATTCAACCTCTGGCCGACGTCTGCTCCGATGAACGCGCCCAGCGTATTCACCAAGACGTGGGAGAAGCCATGCATGGCGGCAAGCGCCATCAGCTCAGAGACCTTGCCCTCGTATTCGTCGACGCTTGCCACGGGGTACCCGGTTGTGATGTGCACGTCCACTCCAAAGCGCTCGAGGCGGTGGCGGAGCGGCCCGTCCGCTGGGGCTACGACTGTGCACGGGAAGGAGCGGCCGGCAGACATCTTCTCGAGCAGTTCGGCAAGATAGAGTTGGCCGCCGCCAAAGCCGAGATGATGGGTGACCACTAGGAGGCGAACTCCTCTCCTCCGGCGGGACCCGGCTGGCGGCGAAGGCTGACCGCGTAGCCGGAGAAGCTTCGCTGGGTCTGGGCTCGAAGCGGATCTATCCTTGTTGGGCGTGAGTCCGACCTTCACCCGCCCGAGCTCGGTTGGAGGCCCGTCCAGGGGCAACGCTCGGACCTCGAGCTCCACAGCGGCAGACTCTCCGGGTATATCCGAGAGGTCGATCGGGTGCTCGAATCCGGCCAGTAGGGCCCACGGTCGATTGAGGAAGTCGACGAGGTCCCGCCTCGGCAGGCCGACCCGCGCGAAACCCTGAGACCGCCCGTCCACCAGCACCTCGACAGCATCCACGGGTCCGAGATCGGTGGCGGCCCAGCCGGAAACGCGTACCACCCCCTGTGGCACCAGTGAACCCGGGCGCGGCCAATCCACGGCGCCCAAGGTCCTCCGGATGGGCGGGGCGTCCGCCAAGCGCAAGGTGAAATCCGCAATGACGCATGGGGTCGAGCCGGCGACTTCCTGCGCGGCGACCGTGACCTGGGCCTGGCTCCGAGGCCAGGAGCTGAGGTCGATTGACACATCGAAGCCTGAGTTCAGCAGGCGGTCGTCCTTATAGCGCCAAGCCACATCAACCCGGCGCCGGTCCACATGGGCACTCGCCTGCGCCCGGCCGTCCACGGTGACCACCACCACCGTCGCAGGCTGTCCCGCGGCCACTGCCCAACCGCTCAGGGTGACCACCCCGCGTGCCACAGTCGCACCGTCCTTCGGCCAGTCGACAGCACCGCGCGGCGCGAGGAGCTCCAGGCCGGTCCGCCCCAGGCCGTAACGGGAGACGGCACCCGACCGGACCAGGACCCATCGCACCAGCCGTCGCGTGGCTCTTGCAAGGAGGGTGGACGACTGCCGGTACGGCCCGGAGATACTCATTCGCCTCCACCCTGTCGCACTTCCCGGCTCCTCACCGCGAGCAGATGGCGCCAAGTCTCCCTCACACCAGTTTGCAGAGGGGTCGGAGCCCACTCAACCAGCGCCTGCAACCTCCTGATGTCTAGCACGACCGAGGCCACGTCGAAGCTGCGGGCGGGCAGGTGCTTCACAGGAAGGTGCCGGCCCGTCACCTCTTCCACCGCAGCCACCAGCTGGAGCACGCTCGTCCCAGTCCCGGTCCCCACATTCACGACGGACGGAATGTCCGAGCGTGAGACCAACTTGGCGACGAGCCACCCCACGTCCCCCGCGAACACGTAATCTCGCAGTCCGCGGCCATCGCCGTACACCTGCAAGGTCTGCCCCGCCGCAGCCGCCCGCAGGATAGTGGTAACAGCGCCGTGTCCGGGCACCACGGCCTGCCCGTGGCCATACACATTGCCGGCACGCAGGACGCAATAGCTCATGCCGTGCAGGCGACAGTACATGGCGACGTACTTCTCCGCCGCCAGCTTGAGCACTCCGTATGCGGATATCGGGTCAGCAGCCGCGTCCTCAGACACGGGCAGCGAGGTGGGGTTGCCGTACACGGCGCCCCCCGAAGAGAAGAAGAAGAGCCGTCTGGCCGAATGGTCTCGCATGGCGCGTAATACGGAGAGCAGCGGCCCGAGCGCGTGCTGCACATCTGCAAATGGCTCCGGCGATGGGAATTGAGGCACTCCCGCCGACAGCGCGTACACCACCTGCTCAGCGCCATCGAGGGCTTGAGCGAGCACAGTCGCGTCACATGCATCGCCCCGTACCACGCGTAGCGCAGCGGTCGGCGCTTCCTCGTGGACGTAGGGCCGTCGGCTCAAGGTCGTGACCGGCACTCCGCAGCTCAGCAGTTGGTGAACCACCCTCGACCCGATCATGCCAGTTCCGCCCACCACCAAGACCGGCCCGAGTCGCCACCGCTGCTGGGTAGTCGTCGTCGTGCTCACACCCAGACTCCAACTCTCGAAATCCGGGCGGCCGGGTGGCAGCCGAAAGGCAGGCTCCGTGCAAGCCACCGCTGAACCCGGAGGACCGGTCCACCCCGCAAGGGCCGGCCTGCCGCCCCCCTGGCAGCAGCGGCCGCAGGCGTGCGGAGCTCCTCCGGTCGGCGGCGATGACCAACCCCGGAGCCCCTCACCGCACGGTCACCGCTGGCGGTGCAAAGTGGTCTGCACCCCGTACCAGGCCGTGACCCCGCCAGCGACCTGCGACGGGCGCCCCAGAGCTGCCACGAACAGCTGGAGGACCTTGCTGGGAAAGGCACCCACCGGGGTCCAAAGAACAGCGCCCACATGGTGGCGCGCCAAGAAGGTGCGGAATTCGCTGACGA
>JAKAVU010000002.1 GCA_021817185.1 bacterium | reverse complement strand
TCGAGAACTCTTGGGACGGGCGCTGGCGAACCTGATCGACAACGCCCTGAAATACTCGCTGGCTCCCGGGCCGATCAGGCTCGGGCTGGCGCAACGTGGGGCGCTGGCGGTGCTCGAGGTGGCCGACGGCGGGCCGGCGATCGCTCCCAACGATCGGCTGCGCCTCTTCGAGCCCTTCGTCCGTCTTCAGCGAGCGGATGTCTCGGGCGTCCAGGGAAGTGGCCTGGGGCTCGCGGTGGTGCAGCGTGTAGCGCGAGCGCACGGAGGAAACTTATCCCTGGAGAGCGCCGGGGGGTCGGGGAACACTTTCCGGTTGAGTTTCCTCACCTCAGGCCACCATCGCGTGGTGGCGGGAGTCGCCGACCGCGAATCGCGGTAGACTCACCTTCCTACGCCCGCATGGCTCAACTGGTTAGAGCAGGGGACTCTTAATCCCAAGGTTGCAGGTTCGAGTCCTGCTGCGGGCACCACTCTTTGATCTCAAAGTTAGGTCGCCAGCGGTCGCTAGAGACCGCCAAAGATCGCCTCGTAAGTGGTCAACTAAGTGGTCAAATCGGAGTTTCCGGCCCTGGTCCAAGGAGCTTCCCGAGCCGGTCGGCGGCATCCCGCTTGAGGCTCGGCATGACCCCGGCGTAGGTGGATGCGGTCAGGGCGACGCTGGAGTGCCCCAGCAAGGCGCTCACGGTGGCCAGGTCAACTCCCGAAGCCAGCATCAGGCCTCCGAACCCCTTCCGGAGGACGTGCAGGTGCATGTCCGGCAGCCCCGCGCGAATGATCGCGGATCGGAACTGGTGGGTTACCGTGTCAGGGTTGCGGGGCGCGCCGGTTGGGGAGGTGAAACAGAGTCCGGGGATCGGTTCGTGCCAGCGACTCCCCGCCAGCCGACGCGCCTCTGCCTGAGCCAAGCGTTCTTCCTCCAGCACGAGCGCAGCCTGGGAAGTCAGGGGCACGGTGCGCTGGCTCGTGCGCGACTTCGGCTCTGGCAGCTGGTAGGCCCCGTCGAGCCGCAGCAGCTCTCGGGTCACGTGGAGTTCGCGGTTCTCCTTATCGACGGCACTCCATGTCAGCCCTAGAAGTTCGCCCCTCCGGAGCCCAGCGTGCAGGCTAAGCACCACGAGTCGTCGCAGCTGAGGGGCCCCGCTCATAGCCGCCACCACCCTCTCGGCCTCGGCCGGAGCGATAAGGCGAGGTTCGGGCCGAGGTATTCGGGGAGGACTCGCCAGTTGGGCCGCGTTTCTGGGGACCAGTCCCCATCGAACCGCGTCGCCCAGCGCCGCCCGAAGGACCGCGCGCGCCTGGGCCACTGAGCGAGGGGACTGCCCCTCGGCCTGCCATCGCGCCATGGCTCCCACAACATCGGCCGGCTGAAGTTGGGCAAGGCGGAGCTGCCCGAGCGCCGGCAGAATCTGATGCCGAATCAGGTTGCGGTATCGCACGATTGTGGAAGCCCGCAGCCGCGATTCGGCCGCCTGGAACCACGCGGCGAGATGCTGGTCCACGGTGGTCCGCTGGTCGAAGGCAGGCTGGCCCTGATCGAGCTGTCGCTGAAGCTGACGGAGCTTGAGCACCACATCCTGCCGGGTCCGGCCATAGATCGACCGGGCCTGGTGCCTCCCCCCCTCCCAACCGAGGTCAATACGGCCCTCCCACCTGCCATCGGCCCGGTGCCGAATGGTCCCCTCGCCCTGACCTCGGCGGCGGGTCATTGCAAGTGGGTCATGGCCTGCCAATGGTACGCGGGCGAGAGAGAGGGGGGGGGGTTAGCGAGACTTGGCCGTCGTGACCTGGCTCTCAGCTTCCTCGCCCTGCGGTTCCGGGACGGCGGGCCGGCGGCGGCGGGAGGGGCGACGTGCTCCTGGCGGCTCCCCTTGAGGCTCTGCGATGGCGACCCGCCTGGCGACGGTCGTCCCGTCGCGCTGGGCCAGCGCGAAGTAGACCGTCTGCATCCCCGCGCGCAGCCGGTCAAACTCCTGGTTGTCGTGCTTCAGCGACTGCTCGAAGTCCTCGAACCAGAGGTAGAGCTTCTCAGCCTCGGCCTGGAGCCTGTGGTACTGGTGGAACTTCTCCCAGAACTGCTCGTCGCCGGCGACTCGGTGAGTCTCGATGGCATCGGCCTCGCCTTGCTCATGCGCCAAGTCCTCGGCCCTCGTTCCGGGGGTCTTCCCTGCGCTCGCCGCGTCCGGGGAGAGGTAGAGCGACTGCACTCCGGACAAAATCCGGGCCAGCTCCTGGTTGTCGCGCTTCAGCGACTGCTCGAAGTCCTCGAACCAGAGGTAGAGCTTCTCCAGGTCGGCCTGCAGTCTGGGGTACTGGTGAAACTTCTCCCAGAACTGCTCGACGCCGGCGACGGCGACGTTCGCCAAGCCGTCGTGCGCACGGCTCAGCGGCAGGGCTGACGTAACAGGTCCCCGAGCAGGCGGTGGCTGAACGGCCTTGGAACCTCGGGCTCCTGGCCGGCTAATCGAGCCGTCCTCCCAGATTACCGGCATTCGCTTCTGGATCTTGCGCCCGGCTCCGGGCGCACGGCGGCGAGGTGCCGCCACTTCCTCGCCCACTGGCATCTCTTCCATCTCTTCTCTCCTCCGGCCGGACCCGTACAGACTACAGGGCTGGTCCTATTTTCGCAACGGGGGGTTCACGAAACCGCCACCTGATATTCTCCAACCCCTCCCCGGCGGCGAAGCGAAGTGGCCGTCAGGAGCGAACGGGAACCTAGGTCTAATTATGGTTGGTAGGGGGCGCGCGAATGGTGTATGATGGTCCGCGATGACCCCCTATGACCCTCGCCAAACCAACCCAACCACCCCTAGGGTGTCGTATCGCATCCAGGAGGTCTGCGCAATGACGGGGATCGGACGCACGCTTGTGTGGGCGGAGATCCGCGCGGGCCGGCTGGCGGTGGTGAGGGTCGGCGCGCGGGTCACCCTCGTCCGCCCGGCCGACCTGGAGGCGTGGTTGGCCTCGGGGTCGCGGTAGTGGCGGTGGCCGAGCTGGCGGAGCAGCTCGACGCGCCTGAGGATGAGGTGCGGCCGTACGTGCTATTTGCGGCTGACCGGGTCTTCCGAGCTGTGTTGGAGGCGCTGGCCCATATAGAGGATTGGGAGCCCTGGCCGCCGTTCAGCCGGGGCTACCATGTGGACCTCAGCTCGACCTTTTCGTTGACGGTCGGCGCTCGGGGGCTGACGCTCGCAGAAGGTGAGGAGATATGGCAGCGGCTACGCCGCGCGCCGGACCTCGCCGCGAAACTCCACTTTGCGTTGTGGGCGGCCTATTTTGGGGAGGGCGGAAATCCCACGAGTACCGTGTGGACCTCCCTCGACTCGCTGGTGGCCGCGCTGGGTTACGCGGGCCACCCATCTGGCGGCTATCTGCCGCGCGACCTGCGGCTCGTCAGGGACACCCTTATGGCGCTCTTCGGGGTCAGTGCAAGCGGGAGGTGGGCCCCTCCGGACCGACGCAAAGAGCACACCTTGACCGGTGGGCTCTGGCAGGAAGGGCTCGTAGCGGCTGAGCGGCGGGGAAAGACACGACAGAAAATCTGGGTCGCGTTCCGGCCTGGTCAGTGGTTTGCTGATCCGGCCTGGCAAACCCAGAATGCCTTCGTGGGGCGGGTCGCCGCCGCTCTGCTGGAGCTGGACACGAGCCGAGACCGGTGGGCGATCCGGGTCGGGATGGCCTTGGCCTGGCTCGCACGCGCGAATCTCGGCGCGGGCCCCATCCTGACTCTGAGGGTACGTACCCTAGCGCACGAGATAGGGGCTGGGTCGATCTACCAGGGCCGCCCGGCGCGGCTCCGGGCGGTTATTGAGGGCGCGCTCGACCGGCTCCGGGCGGTGGGCCTGCTCGGCTCGGGGAAATGGGAGCCGAGCCACTCGTCGGGCGCGGCCGGGGACTGGTTGGCGGGCTCGCTCCGCGTCGAGTGGACCGGGGCGACACCCATCCTCGCGTGCAATGACACCCATCCTCACGTGCAGCCACACCCATCCTCGCGTGTAATTCCCGAGATCAGAAATCGCCCTAATAGATCTAACAGATCTAAGGATCGGCCCCTCACCCTCCGGGCCGGGGCCGCCTCGTCTATTTCCGCCGGCCACAGGCCGACAAAAGAGAAAAACCATGAGAGATGATGATCCGTTTGGCGATCTTCCCTCGGTTCCGCCCAGCCTGGAGCGGTTGGCAGTGCTTGGGTTGGCGGAACTGGCTGCCGCAGCAGAGCAGGAAGTGATACAGGCGGAGGCCGCCCGGCAGGCGGGTCGCCAGCTTGGGCCGAGCACTGGGTTTGTGGGCCTAGACGACATAGTGGGCGGCCATCTCAAGCCGGGGGTACATGTCCTTTTGGGGGGGACCGGGGTGGGCAAGACCGCCTTGGCACTCCAAATCGCCGCCACCTGTGGTGCGCCGACCTTGTACGTGACGGCGGAGATGGCCCCGGTCGAGCTGTTTTGGCGGATCACCTCGCGGGTCAACGGTGTGTTCCTTGGCCGCCTGCGTAGTGGAGAGCTGGACGCTGGCGCGCGCACCCAGTTCTTCACCGCTACCGCGGAGGCCTGCCCGAGGCTATGGATTGCCGACGCGACCGAGGTGCCCGCGGCTATGGATCAGATCGCCGAGGCGGTCGCCGCCATTCGGGGGCAAGAAGCGCCGTTGGTTGTGATCGACTCGCTGCACGAGTGGGCCGACGCTGTGGCCCCGCATGGAGCTAGCGAATACGAGTCTCTGGGCCGCGCGCTGCGTATGGTACGGGACTTTGCTCGCCGCGACGGGGTAGCCGTGCTCGGACTGGCCGAGCAGAACCGGGCCTCCATGTCGTCAGGCGGTCTCAACTCTGCGGCGGGGTCGCGCAAGTTCGAGTACAAGGGTCACACCGTGCTGGACTTGCAGGCCGATGAGAACGACAAGGGTGACAGCTGGCCAAAGCGCGTAGAACTCCGAATCCATAAGAACCGCTCGGGCTCTCATGGCATGGTCCTCCCCCTGGAATTTGACGGGCGCACGCAAAGCTACACCGAGGTGCGGATGTGAATGCTCGCCCTGAGCTGGCCTACGCCCTGTATCACGCCCTCGTGGCCGCGGGCCACGCGCCTTGGTGCCCTGCGCTCGACCGAGCGGATGGTCCCTGCCACTGTGGCCGGACTGCGGCACTGAGGACATACGAAGCGGAGCGGGGGCCGGGGAAGCGCCCCGTCCTCTCTCTCGTGGTGGACGAGGACCTGGGATGACGCCGCCAGTGGGCTCTCTACTGGTCGGAGTTCGCCTCGCGGAGGCGGATCAATTCGGCCACCACCTGGTTGACGCCCTCCGCCTGGAGGCGCCTGAGGGCGAGGCGGATCACGGCCGACACCCCGACCCCCGGAGTGCCCTTAAGCCGGACCTGGCCCAACACCTGGTCCAGCCAGGCGGCTTGGTCAGGGTCGCTGAGCGAGAAGCCGTAGCGATGCTCCGGCCGGACCTCGGGGCCGGGGTGCTTAATGCGCGGAGACATGAGCTGACTATAGCATGGCGTGCCGAGAATGGCCTACCACGTACCCACGAGATTACGGGTCTTAGCGTGTGCTATAATGCAGTTGTGCAAGACAGCAACGTCATCACTATGAACTCAACTCTCCGCTTGCCACTGACCCTCATCCCTCGTTCCTGCTGGGAGCAGAACGTGCGCACGGCGCTGCCCGGGCGCTGGGATGAGATCAGGCACGAGGTGTACGGTCGCGCGCGCCATCGGTGCGAGGCGTGCGTGAGCGGTGGTGGTGGCCGACCGCTCCACGCGCATGAGTACTGGGGCTACGAGGGCGGCAGGCAGGTGCTCAGGCACATCGCCTGCCTGTGCGACGTGTGTCACGCCTCTACCCACCTGGGCCGCACTCGGAGCTTTTCGGGCTCGGACCAGGCCGCACATGAGGCACTGGTCCACCTCGCGCAAGTGAATGGCTCGACGGTGCCGCAGGCTGCGGTCTATGCCCGCCAAGAGTTGGCGCGGACCGCCGAACTGTCCATGCGCAAGTTCACCCTCGATCTCTCGCTGCTGGAGCGGGAATTTGGGACCAAGCTCGCGCCTGCGGGCTCGGCGCGCAGTGGTGGGAGCTGGCTGCGCCAACTCCTGGGAGCGAGCCGATGAGTCGCCCTGATCTGCCCAAGAGCCTCGACGGCGGGAAAAGCGAGGCCCGGTCGCTCGCGGAATTAGTAGGCATTCTCGTGGGCGCGTGGGAGGTGGGCTACCTCGTGCTGCTCTTGTCGGGGAATGGTCCTCAGGGGCAGATCTGGTCAGTCCCGTTTCGCTGGATCACCCTGTGGCAACAACTGGCGATGCGTCAGTCGTACCCCGGCGGCTGGATGGCCGCCGAGTGGGGGGTCGCCCACACTATCGCCCTGGTCCCGGTCGTGCTGGTGTCCGTGGGCATGGTGCTAGTGGTCGCCGTTGCGGTGCATCTCATGGACCACGGGCTGCCCGAGCGAGGTCCGCGCCGGAAGCGCCCGCAAAGGAACACGAAGCTCGACGACTGGCTGCGTGACCAAGCCAACAGAAAGGATGACTGATGGGCCTGCTCCGCCGCCCGCTCCCGGATGGCCTGGTGGCCCTGCCGCCGTCCGAGTGGGGCCGAAGCGGGCTCTACCTTGGCATGGACCAGGCGTCAAAATGGCTCCTGGACGGTATGCCCGAGGACCTGCGCCGCTGGCACCTCGACGCCATCCTGGGCGGCCAGCGCTGCGTGAATGGCATCGACGTTAGCGAGGCCACGGCCCTGATGCTTGGGGGTCCCGGTGCTCACAAGAGTCTCGGCTGGTTACTCGGGCTCTTGGGCTTGCAAGATTGGCCGGGACCGGTCCTGTGTCTCTCCACTCGGACGGATTTGGCGCGCTTCGCCGGGCCGCGCCGTCAACGCCTCGGCAAGGTGCAGGTGCTCGACTGGCGCGGCAGCCTGGCCGCGACGCTGCCGTATGAGCGTGTGAGATGGAACCCCCTGGACGGTTGCGAAAATGCCGGAGTCGCCAAAGATCGAATGACTTCGATGATGGAGACGGCGCTCATGGGAGGCGCGAAGGGCGACCCGTTCTGGGAGAAGAACGGGGTGGCCATCGTTGCCGCGTACGCCCACTCTGCGGCCCTGAAGGGAGTCGGTGTGGAGCAGGTGCTTGATTGGCTAGACAGGGATGAACTCAAGGAGCCTGGCCGCGTGATCAAGGCCCATGGCTCCCGCGCCCGAATGGGAGCGCGGCTGGCGACGTTCGACGGCAAGGCAGAGGAAACCCGAGAGGGAGTGCTGCACATGGCCCGCCTGGTGTTCGAAGCCGGCGAAGATCCCGCCGTGCTGGACGGCTGCACGCCGTCCCTGTTCGGACCCGCGTTCGACATCGACGCGTTTCTTGACTCCATGGGCACGTTGTTCGTCCTCGACAAGGGCGGCAAGGCCACGATCTCCACGCTGGCCCCGTTGACGGTGGCTCTGGTGAACGCCATTCTGGAGAAGGCCGAGGCCAAGGCCGCAGCGACCCCGGAGGGACCGGGCCACCTGCCGGGCCGGCTGGCCAAGCCGCTCCTAGTGGTAATTGACGAGGTGGCCAACATCAGCCCACTGCCCAACCTCGTGCAGGTGTTCTCGCAAGCGAGAGGCCACGGGATAGCGGTCGCGGTGGCCGCCCAGTCCTGGAACCAGTTGACGGAACGGTGGGGCCCGGAGGGAGCGAGCGCCATCTGGGACACCGCCGCATACCGGCTCGTCGGCGCTGGCTTGCAAGACCAGGACGGGTTCCTGACGAGCGTGAGCAAGTCGCTGGGAGAGAAATATGCCTGGCGCGAGAGCGTCGGCTCGCAGTCGGGAGGCGGTGCCGCGCGACGCAGCAAGAGCGAGAGCTTCACCTTGATGGAGACGCCGAACTACAAGATGAGCGCCCTCTCCCAACTTCCTGAGGGCGAGGCAATCCTCATAGGGCGCGAGGGCGTGCGCCTGGTCCACCTCCCGGCGCTGCCCTCTCTGCTGGAGGCGATGGAGCGAGCCGCCCAAGTGGCGGATGAGCTTGAGTGGATGGCGTCGGTCGGCTATAGCGACCCGCGCCACCGCCTCTCCCGGTGGTCGCGCCTCCTGCGAAGTGTTGGCATGAGAGAGGTTTAGGCATGAGCGCCGAACCCGAGGTCCGAGAGCCCCGCCCCACTCCCTCTCGTGGCGCGGAGGCCAGTGCAGTGCGGGACGAAACCAGCCCACGCCCCTGCGTCCACCGCGGGAGGCCGCTTGAACCACAAGAGGCTGGCCGGCCCCGCCGGACATGCTCCAAGTCGTGCCGAGAGGCGGCGTATCGCCGCCGTGCCCGGTGGGCTGGCCGAGGATCTGCCCCGCCTCCCCCCTCATCGGGGCCGGCGGCCCGTGGCGGGCCTGCTCGCGGACAGTAGGGAGGTGAAGAGATGATGCGTCTTGGTGGCCTTGGGACGGGCCTGGTCGCAGGCGTGCTTCTGGGAGCCGCCGGAGTGGTGGCCGGGCCACCTGCCGTGCAGGGTGGGCTCCGAGCCGCAGTGCCCTTTGTTGAGTCGAGCGTCCGGGACGCCGTGACGGCGGTGGGGCACCTGGTGAAGGTGACGCCGCTCAAGACTGGAGGAAGCGCGCATGGATGAGTTGGAGACTGAACCGGCCCCGGAAGAGGCCGCGCCGCCCGCTCCAGCACCCCAGCCCGCGTGGTCGCCCTGGTGCGATCTGCCTCCACCTTCGCGCTCGTTCGCCGAGCGTGACCTGATGAACTGGGTTGAGCACGTCTTCCGCTCCGGCTGGCCGGAGCCCGCCGAGGCGGTCAAGCCCTGCTGGCCGTACCACGCGGATGCCGTTGCGACGCTCCGAGGGCTGAAGGCCAGGCTGGACGCGGCCTACCTTCCTCACGTCAAGGACGGCGAGATCGGGGCCGCCCCTATCTATAGGATGACGGACTGGGACATCGACCTGGAGCGTGCCGTGCCTCGCTGGAAGGACACCTTCCGACCCTGCCCTGGCTCGGATGGGACGTGCTCCCGGAGCAAGCCTCCCTCCTACGCGGAGCTGGCCGGGCCGCAGAACGCCTTGGAGACGGACCAAGCCGCCGAGGGCGCTTGGGGCGCGGTGCCGCCGGACCTCCCGCCGTCGACGGAGCCCTGGGAGGTGGCACGAGGCCTCGCCGACGCTCAGGCCACGGCCACCAAGGAAGAGGTTGTGCCGACGAACGCCGAGACGGACGCCATTTATGGCGAGGCCGAGACCTGGTAGACCAAGACCAAGAGGACCTTTGGAGGATTTGGAGATGGGATTCGAGATCACGCCGATCACGCAAGAGCAGGCGATGGGATACCTGCGAGCCACTGGTGAACGCGAGGTGTTCATCTTCGTCGGACTGGTCGGGCTCACCACGACGTGCTACCAATGCGGCAGGCAAGGCGTGGCCGTCCCCGGCGTCGTGGTCGAGCGTGCCGCCGCGCGGGAATTCTTCGGCCTCGACGACGACATATTCCTCGACTTCGAGCCCCTGGGCGAAGCCCTGCGGAAGTCGCTCGATCCCGTCTGGATGAGGGAGCACTTCGTCGGGCCGTTCAAGGTCCGAACCTCACGCCAGCGGCCCGAAGGGTACATGTCGAACGGCTGCCACTCGTGCGACGCTATCGTTGGCTCCCATCCGCTCCACGAGGCGGTCGCGAAGATCGACCCGGAGCGCCTGCCGGAGTTCGTGGTCCGCCAGGTCTCGCTCCCTCTCCCCGCACTGCGCGAGGCAGTGGAAAGCGGGACGGTCCGGCGCGGATGGTGGTAGGCCCGAGCGACGGCGAGCTGGAGTTGCTGCGCGAGGCGCGGGACACAGCAATGCGGACTCGCGAGGGCTGGCTGGCGGCCCAGGTGGGGAGCCTGGGCCGCTCAGTCGCCGAGGTGACCGCCGACCCGCGCGGCTTGGAGATCGAGGCCGAGGCGGCCGCTGCCGCGAGTGCCTACCGGGCCGCCTGCAAGCGCCGGTGGCCGGCCCGTCGGCGGTCGTCCAGCCCCGTTACTCGCCGCCTTCCGGGGCTCTAAGCGTACTTCCGTCCGTCCTCGGCCCTGTTAGAGGGGGACCCTGTCACTGGTACCTGAAGCGTTACCATCTGGCCTTGAGCACCATCCTCCTGCCTCTCTCCCTGGTCTTGTACCCGGTCTTGTACATCGTTGGTGCGCTGCTCTTGTCCTTCGTCGTGGGCTTTGGTTTTCGGAAGGGTTGGGACTTTGCCGGCCGCTGGCCCCGGCGGAGGTCCTAGTCATTGTGGCCGAGTCCCCGCCAGCGCACGACGCCGCCGGGCGTGCGGGGAAGTGGTAGAATACATCTGTTCTTGGGGTTCACCACCCCAGTTCCCCTCCATTGGCGGCCCGCCCCTCACACCCCAAGAAGTCCGGGCGGGTCGCCAACTTCTCTCTCGGCCGCACACTACGCCCGCTGAGGGGCTTCGTACTTGAGACGCTAGCGGAGAGGCATTCACCTCAGGCCCCACCTCAGCCGGGAGGGAGCGCAACCTGAACCGTGCATGTTGCGGTCGGGGCCGAGCCATCCGAGCAGGCGGCGGCCCCGGCGAAAGCGCCGGCGTCCGTCCCGGTGCTCAGACTGCCCGAAGCGCCCGATTGCGAAATGAAGGGCACGCTCATGCTCTTCATGCTGCCTGGGCAGCCGTATGAGCCCGTGATAGCTCCTTTGAGAGTCAGCGTCTGCGGGCCTCCGAAGGGCCACGCGTTGCCGGGCCACGTGCCCTCGATCTGTAGGTAGAGAAAGCCGCCGCCGAGATGCTCGGCGGTGCTGAGCGTATCCGGCGGTGTGCCCGCCGGCGGGCCGGGTGCCTGAATGTCCTCCGAGAAGCTGCCGCCCCACCTCGCCGTAGTAGTGATCGTGGCGTTGATCGGCCCGGACGGGCTCAGGGTCACGGTGGCCGGGGCGTTCATGCCAGCTCATGTGAGTTGCACCTAGAGCTGAGCTGAGTCGGCTCCACGGACGGTGGCGGCGTGACCACGACGATCACGGGCATGGGTGTGCTGGCTGGGCCGTGGGAGCGGCGCTGGGCTGAGCGCTCCGGGTAACTGTCCGGCTCCTGGCTGCTGCGCGAGGCGCGGGACGCCGCGTGGCGGGCTCGCGAGGGCTGGTTGGCGGCTCAGGTCGGAGGCCCGGGTCGCTCCCTCGGCGAGGTGACCGCCGACCCGGCGGGCGGAAGATCGAGGCTGAGGCGGCCCGCAAGCTCAAGGTCCATCGCGCCACCCTGGACGCGGCGCTCCGGGCAGTCCCAAATGGGGCTGCCTCCCGGGTGGCCTTGGGCGAGATCGGACGGGACAGCTGAGGGAGCGGTCCCAAAGGAGATCCTTCCGAACCGCCGGATTCGCGGCCGAAGGTCCTGGGAGTCGCGAGCCGTCCCTTCCGGACCGCTACGGCCCACACAGCGGCGCGTCACCGGCCCTGGTCCGCCTCCGGCGGGGGGGCAACGGGCAGACGGGCCAGTGCGACCATTGGGATACGTAGACCAGGGTACCCCCACTGCCTCGCATGGGACCTTGGAGTTCCGGCGTCGATTGCCTCGGGTCCCCGGGATAGACCACGCCGAGGCACCTGCCGCATATGACCGTGCCCGGCACCGGCCCAGTCAATCTTGCCTTGAGCACCGGACGCGGGACGGCGGAGGCATGCCTACTCTCCTCGGGCCGTGCCGATCTCAGCTTCGGCACGGCGCATCGCGTCCTCCAGCAGACAGGCGCGCGCTTCGCGGCAATCGTCGCAGAGAACACTTCCGGGGGCGGAACACTGCACACAGGTCTCCGTCAATCCCACACCCTCTGGACGCATCTCCAGCGGAGGCTTGGCGTCGGAACCGTGGTCCGGTAGGTGTTCAGCGCCAACGGTCCCCGACGCCTCTGCCGAGGCGGCGGCCACCGCATGTGCCAGCGCCAGCCCTGGCGCACAGGCGGCGGTGTTGCCCTCGCCGCAGATGCGGCAGGCGGCAAGGTGAGCGGCCCTCTCGGCGGCTACGTTCAGGAGAGGCTCGCGGTCGGCGGGGTCGGATCTAGCGTTGATCCGGTCCAGCAAGGACATGCGGGGTCCTCAGTAGAGGGGCGGTCGAGTTGCCCCGCCACCCCCAGGGGGTAAGCCCCCCCCCTCCCGGCCGGAGCCAGGTTCCGAGTTCAGCGGGGGCTGCCCCGGGCTGAAGGTTTCACCACGATGTCGCCCGGGGGCGAGATCAGCCGTCGCCAGGGCCTCGGCGATCTCATGCTGATCGGCCTCAATAGACTCGGCCATGTCGATCCTCCAATCACGGTTCGGCCACGTCTGGGGCGGTTCGCGCCACGCCCTGACACCTTTGCTGGGTACCATAGCCGAGCTATCTGAAGTGGTCAATCGTATTGCGTAGATTGTTACACGGAACTGCGCTAATGATCTGGAGTGATCTGGGGCGAGATCGGTTCCAGGGCGGGTACGCTCCCCGGCACAGTGGCCGATCCTTCCGAGCTATTCACCGTTCCCGAGGTCGCACGGCTCCTCAAAATGAGCGTGGTCTACGTCCGGCGAGAGATCGCTACTGGAGAGCTGCCCACCGTGCGCCTGGGCCGCTCGGTCAGGGTCGCCAGGACTGACCTGGACGCCTACATCAAGGCCAGGCGCGAGGGCGGCTGAGAGGCCAAGATCAAGACCACGTAACTGGACGCAAAATGGTGGGGCTGCCGTAGGCAGCACGGCGTGCCACTGTCCGCTGGCTGGGGCCCCAGCCCGAGTTCAGCTAGGGCAGCCCAGAGCCGGGTGAACATACGGGCCCTTGTTTGGGGTCCAGTGTGGCATGAGCCTCCTGGCGAAGCGGCGGATCACGCTCTCCGCACATCAGGGAAGGGCTTCATCTCCCCCACCACAGGGTCAGACGCAGCAGGCTGAGGGGACGCCGAGGAGATCAAGGAGTTGTCGCTGGAGGAGGGTGAACTCAAGGGGCACCGGCCACTGTGCCGGGGAGCGTACCCGCCCTGGAACTGATCTCACTCCAGACCCTTCCAGATCACTCCAGACTGTCCCTCTACTTGCTGCTAACAATCAGCACACTATGGTTGACCACTCCAGATAGCTCGCGTATAGTACGGTCCAACACGGGTGGGGGTGCTGGAAAGTCCCTCTCACAGGTGCGGAAAGCGGGGCGGATGGGAGCGCCGCCCCTATCAGAGGAGGGTTACCCATGGTGAAGCTACGTGGCCTGGCGAATCTCGCAATCGCGGGTGTGGTAGTGCTCGCAGGTATGGCCGCAGTTGGGGTGGCACCAGTTGGGGCCACAAGCACTACCACTCTCTACGTGGCGACTACCGGCTCCAACTCCGGCGCCAACAACTGCCAGACCCAGAGCAGTCCGTGCCTGACCATCGGCTATGCGTTGACCCAGGGGGCGGCGGGTGACCTTATCTCGGTCGGCGCTGGAACCTTCGACGAGAGCCAGCTCGTCCTGAACTACCCTGTCACCATCAGGGGTGTCGGTGCGGGGAGCACGACGATCGATGTGACGACTCCGGATTCCGCATGTACCACTGTCCAGTACAACGCCACTGATTTCGTCGCCTTCACGATCAACGGCGCGACAACGTGTGGCCTTGCGGGCGCTAGTGCTGGGTCCTACGCACTCACTGGCGTGACCCTCGAAGGGATTGGAGGCGTTGCCACTGGTCCGTCACTGACCCCGTTCCTCGTCAGTATCGAGGGCCTGCCAAGCGGAAGCTCGGTGAACTTGAGCGGCGACGCCTTCGTCACGAACTCGACGATCGACCCGCTGATCTCGACTGACTTCAGCATCGGCATCTACGGCTCGAACTCAAACCCTACGCCGATCACCATAACCGGCGATGCGTTCAGCGGCATGTTCGAGGCCCTTATGCTTGAGGGGTCGCCCGGCAAGGCGAACATCAGCGGAAATACCTTTACCTCACTTACACCGAACACCTACGGCAGTGGCATCAGCATCAGCAACTACCCGCCGGCTGGAGTCTTCGTGTTCTCGGACGGGCCGCAGATGACGGGACCCTACACGGTCTCGAACAACACCTTCTCGGGCTATCCTGGCTATGGTGTCGTCGCTCAGGCAGGCTACGCAGGCTACCCGAACTCCTCGGGAGTCTACTCGCCGGGACTGAAAGGGACTCTTGAGAATTTCGCGATCGCGAACAACAGTTTCAATCTTCCTGCGGCCCCCACTGCCAGTTCAGAGTCGCCTTTGCTGGCAAGTGGTACTTCTGTCCCGGTCGGCCTCTTTGCCGACTCGAACGGGGGGAACACGCTTTCGAATGTCTTCGTCATCGGCAACTCGATCACCTCGTCTGGTACCGGTGCTGCCGATGTCTGGGCCGCCTCAGTGAGCGGCAACACAGTCTCCGGGATCACGATCCAACACAACGCCCTCGTTGGAGGCAGCGGTGTGTCGGGCGTGAACAACACGTCAGGCACGCTGCTCCACGCGACGGACAACTGGTGGGGTTGCGCGACCGGCCCTAACACCACTGGCTGTACCGCCGCAGCGGTGACGAGCCCGGCCACGATCGTCTCATCCCCCTGGCTAACCGTGCCGCCACCTCTCTACGTCTCTCTGACGCCGACGCCTTTTGGTGGAGCTGACACCTCGTGCGCAGCGGCCGCGTACGCAACGATCCAGTCCGCCGTGGACGCAGCGGTCCCCGGCACGACCGTCCACGTCTGCGCGGGTACGTTTCCCGGCGGCGTGACCATCCCCAGCACCCTGAGCGGCCTGACGCTGGACGGCGCTCAGCAGGGCGTGGATGCTCGGACACGCACCGTCCCGGCCTCCCAGGAGTCGATCATCACGTCATCAGGGACTCAGGCGTCCGGTGGATCGAATGGTATTAGCGTCTTCGCCAACAACGTGACCGTCGACGGCTTCACGATCCAGGATCCCGGCGGCGTCAACAACAATGCCCCGGGCTATGGTGTTGGTGTCACCACCTCGGCCAATGTGTCAGGCATCAAGATCGTGAATGACATCATCACGAACAACGTCTTCGGGATCTATCTCAATAGTGACGGCGCGAGCCAGGATCTGGTCCAGTACGACCTCATAACGACCAACAATCAGACGGGCTCGGCCAGCGGCGACGGCATTTACACTGACTCGGGCTCGTCGAACATCTCCGTCGACTCCAACCTATTCGCTGGCAACACCAGCTCGGGCATCGTGTACGCGGGCTCCACCTCCAGCACGCAGAGGAACATCTCAATCACCAACAACCAGTTCACCGGTACAGGCACACAGGGTGGAACAGCGGCGGTTCTGTTGAACGTGTCAAACGCCACACTGAGCCACAACGTGGTGAGCGGAACCGGCCCTGCGACCTCGCAGAATGACGCCATCGACCTCCTTGGCGGTGATAGCACCGTAGCCCTGACTGGCAACGTCGTCCAGGATGCTGGAGGCTGGGCGGTCCACATCAGTACCCCGTACCCGTCCTACGCCGGCATTAACAGCGACGTGACCCTACATGACAATTCCCTCGGTACCTCGAACGCGCTCGGCGGGCTGAGCGTGGCCTCGGGCAGCTACACATCGGGCACATCAGTGGACGCCACGAACAACTGGTGGGGAAGCTCAAGCGGGCCGTACAACGCCAGTACCAACGCAAACGGAACCGGAGCGCCCGTGACAGCGAATGTGACCTACTCCCTTTGGTGCTCGAACTCTTCCTGCACCACACCTCCGCCTCCCCCGTCACCTACCACTCCGCCGCCGCCGCCCTCTGGGGCGGTGAGTTCTTCGAGCGGATCGGCCGACAGCTCGACCGGCACGGCCACGGCGACCAACGACAACACGACAGCTTCCGGCACCGGCGTGGGAGCCCTCACCGTGGCCCAGTACTCCTCGGACCCCGTTGGTGCGCCGAGCTTCTCTTCCAACGGGGAGTTCTTCGACGTCGCGCTGTCGTCGGGCAACTCGTTCACGAGCACGACGGTTCAGGATTGCAACCTGAACGGAGGCAACTCTCTCCAGTGGTGGAACCCACAGGGCAACGCCGGAGCGGGAGCCTGGGAGCCGGTCTCGCCGGCGCCGACCTATTCGGCTGGTCCTCCAGCATGCGTGTCGGTGGCACTCACCAGTTCGACGAGTCCAACCCTGGCTGAGCTGACCGGAACGGTTCTCGGTGTCGCGACCACCGGCAGCGCCTACACCGCGCTGGCACCCAAGCGTCTCCTCGACACGCGGACCACAGGGGCGGCCCTCGGCCCCAACGCCAGCTTGAATCTGACGGTGACAGGCGGCAGCGTCCCCTCGGACGCGACCGCAGTGGCCTTGAACCTGACCGCCACCAATACCACGGCCACCAGCTACCTGTCGGTCTACCCGGCAGGCGAGGCCCGGCCAGTTGTGTCCAACCTCAACTGGACCCAGGGTGAGACGGTTCCCAATCTGGTCATCGTTCCGGTGGGGAGCAATGGCCAGGTGACGATCTACAACTACACCGGCAACACCAACGTGGTGGTGGATCTTGAGGGCTACTTCGCCCCTGAGACTACGGGAAGCACGGCGGGCAGCTACGTCCCGCTCACACCTGCTCGAATCACCGACACGCGGTCGGGGAGCACGTATCCCAACGCGGGCAATACCCTCGCCGCTGGTGGGAGCTTGAATGTCCAGGTGACGGGAGAGGGCGGAGTACCGTCGTCGGGCGTGACGGGGGCCATTCTCAACGTCACAGTCACTGGCACCACTGCTGCTGGCTACTTGACCGCCTACCCGGAGGGAGCGACGCGGCCGCTGGCCTCCAATCTGAACTGGGGGGCTGGTGAGACCGTTGCCAACCGGGTGGTGGTGCCCGTCAGTTCGACCGGCATGATCACGCTCTACAACTACAGTGGCAGCACCGACGTGGTGGTGGACGTGAGCGGCTACTTCACCAACGGCAGCTCGACCCCGGCCAATGCCAGCCTGTACAACCCCATCACCCCGATCCGCGTGCTGGACACTCGGACAACGGGGACTCCCCTGAGCGGCGGCGCGACTCTGGCGGTGCCGATGGCTGGGATTGACGGGATCGCCTCCAATGCCACTGCGGTGGTGACCAACGTGACAGCGGCGAACACGACTGCGGCCAGCTTCTTCACGGTCTACCCCGGAGGCACCAGACCGACCGTGTCCGACGTCAACTGGATGGCCGGACAGACCGTCCCTAACCTCACAGTGGCGACTCTGGGCAGCACGGGCTCCATCAGCATCTACAACCACGCTGGGAGCGCTGCCGTGATCGTGGACGCCGTCGGGTACTTCAGCCTGGGGTGAAGCTCAGGATGTTCAAGCTAGCCGGGGGGCGCACCCCCCGGCTACTCCTCTGGTCAACCCGCCCATAGGGTCCATCAGCCCGACACCCTCGCCGGGTCCCTGGCATTAGGTATCGCCCGGGGATCACCACTCCGCGACGGTTGATGCCCTTGGCCTAACTCCCACTATGTCAAGCCTGATCGTGCCACGCGATCGTTCCCGCGAAAACAGCCCACGTCAGAGCGTCCTCTGCCTGCCACGGTTCTGCTCCTGGCGGGCCTGGTCGAGTTCAGCGTCGAGCTTTCGCCTCCGGTCCTCTTCTCTCTCTTGGGGTGTCTTGGCGGCCCCGGCGGCGCGCATCGCTTCGGCCGCCTTGACATCGCGCAGCGCCGCCAACCTGACCCGTTCCTCCGGGCTGGCCTTGGCCTCCCTCTGCGCATCCGCAGCCCACCTCTTCAAGGTCTTGGCCCGCTGCTCGGCCTCCTTGGCCGCCGCGGCCTTGGCTGCCTGCGCGTCCTCGGCCTGCTGGCGCTCTCGCGCCCACTGAGCCATCGCCTTGCTGTCCTCCACGGCCTCCGCGAGGACTGCGACCGCCGCCGGCCGGTCGTCCCGGTCGAGGGCGGCGATCACATGGCTGGCCAGCTCCTTGCTCCGGTCCCTGGTGAGCCCGACGGCCAGCAAGTCTCGCTGCTTGTCCTGATCGGGCACCTCTTCCTCGGGCAGGTGGTGCTCGGGATCGACGGGCCTTGCCCCGGTGAAGTAGACCTTGTTCTCAAGTCGGCCTCGGGTGAGCGCCACCTGGCCCCACTGGGAACTCAAGGAAGATTGGTCGGCCAGCACCAGGCCCACGTCCTCGGTGTCGCCCATGGCGTTGTTCACCGTCCGGGCGTGCCCATGGGTGGCCCACTTGCTCAGGTAGGCGTGGTCGATCTCCACCATTTCCCCGTCGGGCCGCTGGACCTTGGCGGACTTCTTCTTTGGGTCGATCCGCTCGACATGCACCAGATCCGAGTTGTCGAGGCCGAGCTTGCGGGAGTTCTTCTTCACCTGCAAGGTATCGCCGACGGCGATCTCCAGGTCCCCGACTTTCATTCCCTTGGCCTCGATCTCCCCGCGCCGCACCAGCTCCGCCCGGATGACGGCGTTGAGAGCCAGCCGGTCCTTGTGGTAGGAAGCCATCAGGGCGACGGTCTGCCCACGGTCCTTGACGCTTAGGTACTCCTGAGCGGCCCTGTCGATGAGGTCTGCCTTGGCCTGCCTGCTCTCCCCAACGGCGTAGACGATGCGGCCGTGGGCGTCGTAGGCGTCCACGGCCTTGCCCAACAAATCTTCAGCCGTCTCGCCCACCGAGCCCTCGCCCGCCCGCTCGGCCGCCGTCTTGGCGTCCCCCGCCGCCCGCAAGTCCTTGAGGGCCTTCTTCTCCCAATCCTCAACCTGCCGCCGGTTCTCTTTCAGTTCGTACGTCGGCACCAGCTTGGGAAGCTCGTAGAGCGGAGCGCCTGGGCCGATGCTCCCGAGCTGCTGGGGGTCGCCCACCAGCACGAGCTTGCCGTCGGCGGCCCTTACGTGGCGCTCAAGGTGTACGAGGTCGCGGAGATCGACCACGGACACCTCGTCCACCAAGAGGATCACGCCCTTTGGGAGGGGAGTCCGGACCGGCTGCTCGTCCGTGCCCTCCACACGCTGCCTGAGGGCCGCGATGGTCATCGTCGCCTTGGGGTCGAGGCCCACTCCGACTCCCAACTCGTGGGCTCGGGCGGCCATCTGGGCGGTCGCCCACACGGTGTACCCGCTCGCCTGCCAGGCCTTGGTCGCGGGCAGAAGCGCGGAGGTCTTGCCGTGCCCTGCGGGAGACAGGGCCAACGCGACTCCGGCCCCGTCGATGCAGAGGCCATCGACCATCGCCTCCTGATCCTCTCCTAGCTCCCGGCCCCGGTGCGCGTCGTTGTAGGCCTTGAGCGCGTCCACGATGGCCTCCGGCCGCGCCCGGCCCACCTCGGCGAAGCGGCGCTGCTTGGCGATGTCCAGCACCTCCAACTCCAGAGCGATCACCTCCTTGGTGGTGAAGCACTCGGCCATCTCGTCGTTGAGCCGCACCTTGACCACTCGCCCGTCGTCTCGCCTGATCACGGTGCGGACCTCCTGCCGCAAAGCGACGATCTGGCTTGCCATGCGGTCGCCTGGGTGGGTCAACTCCTTGGCCAACTCCACGGCTCGCGCCACGGTCATGCCGGACCGCGCGCGGTTGGCGACGGCCTGGATCGCGTCCAAGAGCCCGAACGTGTTCTTCTGCTCGGTCAGCTCCTTGGCGAGCGAGTCCGCCATCTTGCGGTCCAGTGCAGGCTCCACGTACTGGCCGCCGTCGCCCATCTGGAGCGCCGCCTCCAGCTGCTCGGGGCCGAGCCCGACCTCCAAGCCTCTCTCCTGCCAGTTGGCCACAAGCTCGGCGGTGGATTGCCCGGCCTCCTTGGCGCGGCGGGTCTCGTGGCCCGCCTGGTCGCGTGCCCGGCTCGGGCCCCGCCCCACCTCCTTCAGCAAGCCCTCACGCTCCAGCGCGGCGTCGGCCTCCGCCGACCGGCGGGAGAAGTGCTCGATGAGCTTCCTGTCGTCGAGGCCCTTTATCTCCGCGTTGCCCTTGACGGGCTGCGTCCACGCGATGTGCTTCCCCTTGGCCGCGAGGTGCTGGATGGAAAGCCTCCGAAGGTTCGCTTGCTGGACGGAGACAACCGTCGAGAACGGCGTGAAGAGCAACGTGGAGTCGAGCGCGTTCCACTTGCCGTCCTCGCCGTGGGCGAGGTTTATCACCGTGGCGTGGGTGTGCAGGTGAGGGTCGCCGCACGGGCAGCCCTCCGTCGGCCGATTGGCCCGGTGCCGGAACAGCGCGGCGATCAGGCCAGTGGTCGGCACGTGGTGGATGGTGTCGGGGTAGGGGTCGTGCTCCCCGCTGCTGGCATGTCCACGTCGGGCGACCGACACCTGGGACTCCAGCCAACCCATCGCCTCCTGAACCGACTCGTCCCAAGCGGCCTCGCACGCCTCGCGGACCTCGGGGTCGTCGGTCAGTCCCCAAAGGATGCTGTAACTCTTGGGGACGGTAAATAGGAGGTCGAAGCCCGAGTCGCGCTCACCGCCGGGCTGCCCCTTGGTCAGCCGCTCGCCCGTCGTGGGGTCGAGCCCGGCCATGAGCCGCTCGTAGACCTCTCGGTTCTCGGTCAGAGAGATGAGCCCGGTCAGCCCGAGGTCGTCGATCGCGCCCTTGCCGAACCACTGGCCGGGGGCCTCGCCGTGCTCGCTGTAGTAGCCGAGGATGCGGCCGTTGCCCTGGTCCCGGATAGCCACCATGGCCGCGTCCATGGGTCGGCCCTCGGCGTCCACCAGCCCCGCTCCAGTCTCCCCGGCGGTGATGGCTCGCACCTGGTCCTTGGCCACCTCCGTCCCGTCGGCCAGCCGGTAGGCGGCCAGCCGCCTGCGGCTCAGCGTGACCCGCTGGGCAGCCTCTTTGTTGACCTCCGTCTTGTCGGCCAGCCGGTACCCGGTGACCTTCCGCCCGTCCCGTAGGACCTCCACCTGGTCCAGCGCCACATCCCGGCCATCGGCCAGCCGGAGCCCCTGGACCTTGACCTGCCGGCGGAGGCCTTTCACCTCGGCGGCCTCCAGCCGAGTGCCGTCCGAAAGCTCGTAGGCGACGATTTGGGAGGCGGCCAGCGACCGGCCGATCCCCAACTCCTGCTGCGTCGCCCGGTCGGCGACACACCTCAGGTAGTAGGCGGGGTCTTTGATCACGGCTATGCCTGACATGGCTTCTCCTTGAGTTCGGGGAGGCATGCTCCGAGGTGAACGATAGCACTTTTTTGCGGAATCTGCATCTTTGATGCCAGCGCTCTTAGCGCCGAACCGACCGATAGCAAGGCAGCCGACGGTATCACTTGAGAGCAGGACCTTGCCTAGCCACGAACCTAGAGGCCAAAGGCTGATATCGAAGTGATACTATGTCGGGGATGCGAGAGCCAATCGACCTGCCGACGCAAGCGGAGCAACTGCTTTGCCGTGCAACCTTGCTCAGCCGGTGAGCCCGTGGATGTGCTCATACGCGGCGTCCCGCCAGAGGTCCACGCTGCACTGACCGTTCGCGCGAAGGCCAGGGAGATGAGCCTCAGGGGCTACATCGTGAACCTGCTCAGTGAGGCGGTGTCCGTCCCGTCCGACGCGGTGCCAGCGGCCATCCCGCCGGAGGTGCTGGCAATGCCTGGTGTTCTCGCTGAACTGGCAGCCGCCACAAAGCGGATCGAGGCCCGCCTGTTGGCCCCTGCTGTGGTGGGAGAGCCGGTCGATACGGTGGGCTTGCCGCCGCCTGAACCCGTGGTGGCGGCCGCAACACCTGAGCCGCCTCCCTCTGTGGTGGAGCGGTGGATAGCCGAGGAATGGAACGGATGGTCCTTGAAGAGGGCACGCAGCATACTGCGTTGGCTTGACAACAAAGACACGCTCAGCGACGCGGACCTGACCGTCTGGGTTGAGTCGATAGCACTCCAGCGCCCCGCGTGGGACGCCCGGCTGGACGGCCTCGTGGCCGAGTGGCTGGAGGCAAGGGGGGAGCCCGCCCCGGACGATGCGGCTCATGCGAGGGCGGCCCGGCTGGCGTATGCGGCCGAGCTACGGGCCACGCTGGCGAAACGAGCCGAGGTGGAGGCTGCGGAATGAACACCATCCCCGGGCCGCCTCCGATGGGCCAGTATCCGACCCCGCGCCTGTGGCCCCGCTGACCTCTGTGGAGGCCCGCCCCGCGCCCTCCCTCTCTGTCCCGCCCCGCATTGAGAGGAAGGGCTGGCAGCCGCCAGCCCCTAAACCCAAGCGCCCGATCCCCATCCCTCCGAGGCCGCCGGCCACGCTGAGCCCAGCACCCGCTCCCGAAGCTATGGCCGTGGAGGCCCTCCCCACTCCCTCGTTGCCAGAGTCACCCCTTGTGGTGCGTGATCGTCCGGCGCTGCGGCCGAGCCTCAAGCCTGTGGAGCCATCCCCGCCTGTGGCGGTTCCCCAAGACGATCAGTCGTGGCAGTGGGAGGGCAAGGGGCCGGTCCTCCCCAACAGCTTCAGCCTGAGGGGAGTGCCGATGGTGAAGCTGCGGGACCACACCGGCTACCGGCTGGCCGATCTGGAGCGCCGTCTGCCGGCCGAGACGTTCTCAGAGCTGGAAGAGTGGCTCAGGGGAGCGACCGTGGGTGTGGACGATGCGGGGGAGCAGGTGCTCTACCTGGAGGACTGGGCACAGTGGATCAGGGGCGGGTTCCCGCTCGACTGAGCCGACTCCAGTAGTGGAGCGAGAGAGCGCGGGCCGTGCGCTCCGGGTCCTGGGCGGTCCGGGTGGCCATCATGCGTTCACGCCCACGGTCCGGGCAGCGGTCCTCACCACTAGGGCGAGGCTCTCGGAGTACACGTCGTCGATCTCGTAGGTGGTGGCGCCCTCAAAGGTCCGGCGGTCGAACTTCATAGCCTCGACGCTGTAGGTGTCGTCAGCCGCCAGCAGGATCACCACCTTGCGCAGAGTCCTGCCCGCCGCCCGGCCCACGGTGAAGTGCAGGCCATCGCCCCGGTCAACCATCTGCCGGGCTCCGACGCTCTGGAGTGTGGCATCTCCGATCTGCCGAAGGATGGTGCGAGCGTCTGCCGGTCGGGTGGCTTTGTTCATAGGTCTCATTATACACCGATGTGCCCACGGGGTCACGGGGTCACGGGGCCATGGGGTCCTGTCGCTAGCGCCCCTAGTCGCCACGGGGTCACGGGGTCATGGGGCCACAACCTGCTATACTTCTTTGCATGGGAGCGATCATCACCGTGGCGAGCGCCAAAGGCGGAGTCGGCAAGACCACGCTGGCCTACGAGCTGGCGGCGGCGCTCGATAGTGTTCTGGTCGATCTCGACTGGGACTGGGGGAGTGCGACCGACCGATGGGGAACTTCGCCGGAGGATCGCCAGCGGGCCCCGCTCCTGGCCTGGCTCCGGGATGGCACCTGGTCGTCCCCACGCTGGATGCGTACCACCAACGGAACGAAGCCCGACTTGATGCCGGCGGACGCTCGACTCGTGCAGCTCGCAAGTGCTGAGCCATCCGTCCTCACAGATCGCCTCGCGACCTGGGCCGCACGGGCGAAGAGGTCGGTCGTCATCGACACCCATCCGGGCACGGGAGCGCTGGCCGACGCGGCTGTGGCCGCCGCCGGCCTGACGGTGGTCCCGGTGGTTCTGGATGTTCTCGGGATCGACGCCTTGGGTGGGTTCCTGCGCCGCCACGCGGACACCCTTGTCCTCGTGGTCCCCAATCGAGTAGCCGGTCGGGCTCGGGAGCGCGGTGTGGTCGCTCGCTTCGTCGCGCTGGTGGAAGCCGCCGGAGTCTTGGTGGCCCCGCCAGTAAGTGAACATGTATGGCTGCCAGTGCGAACGCGCCGGGCCGCCATGGTCAGTACGCCCTCGCCGGGGCAGGCGGTTGCCGCAGCCGCCGCCGAGTTCCGGGCGGTGACAGAGATGGTGGCGGCCCTAGTCGGGCCGTCCGCTCAGGAGGTTTCGGGATGAACGGTGTGGACGCGCTGATGAAGAGAGTGGGGTCCTCGCGCCCGCCGCTGGTGCCTGCCGTGCCACCCATGCATCCGCGTCAACGGGCGGCTCCGAGCGAAGGAGTGAGCACAGTGGCGCAAGAGCCCACGGCCCCTAGTGCCCAAGGGGCCGTGACCCCACGGAGTCACGGGGTCACGGGGACTGCGGCCAAAGTGCCCACCAGAGTTACAGGAACCTACGCGCCACGACGCGGCAAGGTCCAGCTTCGAGAAGATCAGGAGACATGGCTGAATGGCCTCGTCGCGGACGCGATCCGCGAGGGTGTGAGGTTCAGCGAGGGGGACGTGCTCCGGCTGGCACTCGACCGGCTGCGGGAGGGCAAGGCCGACTGGGCAGCACTCCGTGAGGCGATCCTGGCGGAGACCAAGGCCCGGACTCGGCGTCGGGGCATTTAACCTCCCCGGCATCTGGGTAGACTCTTAGTTAGTCGCCGGCCCCGCCCAGTGGGCCGAGCGCCACCACCAGTCCCCAAGGGGACAGATTCGCGCTCTGGCGGCGCGCCCTGGTGGCTGGCTAGGAGGTGGCTGAATGTCTCGCTCCGGCTTTGATCCCGAGCGCCCGTGCTATGACTGTGGCCTGCTGCATCCGACGCTGACCCGAGCCCAATGTCCGGTCCGGCTGAATGCCGAAGCGGTTAAGGCGGAGGCTGAGGCCGAGGAACAGGAGAGGGAGGAAGAGGCGCGCGCCAGGCGAGAGGCGGCGATCTCCGATGTGTTCGGGTCGGTGACCGCGAAGGCGCAGCCCGACCTGGCGACCCGCGCGAGGGCTGCGGTGGCTGAGGCTTCGGATGCGGTCAAGGCCGAGGTTGAGGCGGTCGTGAAGCGTTTGGAGGGGGTGGCGCAAGACGAGGCCACGCATCAGCGCGCGTGGCTGCGCCTGATGGCGGACCTGCCCTGGGATGAGCCGCCCGCCAAGCGCCGGCCCGCGATGGCTGCCCTGCGGGCGCTCGACGCGGCCCATGGTGGCCATGCCGGCGTGAAGGCGATCCTGGCGGATCGGGTGGCGGCCGCCGCCCACCTGGAGCGTCAGGGGGACGGGGACCATCGCCTGCGGCCTCTGCTGCTGGTGGGACCGCCGGGCACGGGCAAGACCACGCTGGCGCGGGCCATGGCCGCCGCGCTCGACCGGCCGTGCGAGGTGGTGCCGGTGCCCATGGCGGCAGTCGATGAGGCGTATATCGCCGGGGCCGACCGCATCTACGGGTCGGCGGAGCCCGGAGCCGTGATCCGGGCGATCCGGCGGACGGGGACGGCCCGGCTGGTGGTGGTGCTAGACGAGATCGACAAGGCCGGGTTCGGCTGGCACGGCAGCTCGGCCACGGCGTGGCTGCTGGACCTACTCGGCTCGACCACCTGGACCGACCGGTATGTGGGGGTGCCGTTCCCTACGGCTGGGATGGACTTCGTGGCGACGGCGAACTCGCTGGACTCGATCCCGGCCCCGGTGCTGGATCGCTGCGAGGTGTTGCAGGTCCCTGGCCTGACCCGTGCCGAGCGTGTGGAGGTGGTGGGCTCGCACGTGTGGCCCCGGCTGCTGAAGGCGTATAGCTTGCCGACCCGGACGGTGCCCCTCCCGCCGGATGCTTTGGAGCTGGTGGTGACCGGCTACGCCGGGACTGACGAGGCTGGGCTGCGGGGAGTGGAGACCCGCATGGAGGCTCTGCTTCAGCGGGCCATCGCTCAGGGCGCGCCGACCCGGCGGGTGTGGATCACCCCGGAGTTCGTGGCGGAGCGGCTGGGCCCGCCTCCCGAGGGCGAGGTGCAGCGGCGGGCTATCGGGTTCGGACCTCCCCGGATGGTTTCAGAGCCCGAGAGTTTGGGAAGCGTGTTCGCGGTGTCGGGGCTCCAGCTGCCAAAGCCTCGGTTGCAGGACCGACCCCCGGTGCGGGTGCTTGGGGAGCGGTGAGGGCTCAGAAACCACAGGGCGGTGCGACGATGGGACCAACAGATCGGTAGGGAGGCTCTCCATGGGACGCATCGCTCGGTTCGGAACGGCTCTGGCCCTCGGCGGGGCAATGGCAGTGGTGGCGAGTGGTTGCGGTTCGGCCAGCCCGACCGCCCAGCAGTTGGCGGCGAAGACAGTTAGCAGTTACGTCAAGACCCAAGTGGTGGGCACAGTGGGTAGGTTCAAGGCGCAGCGAGAGAGCGATGGCGAGTGGAAGGTGAGCTTCAGCGGTAAGTTCACTGAGTCTGGCAAGGGCAATGCTCGATTCGTGGCCGTGTGCAGGAAGGAGCCTTCTGCCACAATCAAGGCACCAGGCATTAGCAAGGCCTTGCAGGTGGTGAGTGCGAACGGCAAGCACTTGGTCGGTGGGCTGGTTGTCGGTCAGTACACGGGCCAGTGGGTATCGGTGATCTGCCCGGCCTCCTGATAGCAACTCCTATTTGTGAAGGGCGGGGTGGCGCGTGGTGGCGCTGCCCCGCCTATGTTCTTGTTGGCCTCACGCGCCATTTGCCAACCTCGCCTTCAACGGACCTGGTGTGCTGCTGCCCTCCGCGCGCCCCACTTCCTCGCGCCGCCGTTCGTCTCGATCAGCTGGTCGATCACCTGCTTCAGCAGGACCGGCCGGTAGTCGGTTCTCTCCACCGAGGCGTTGAAGTGGCGGGGACTCGGCGACGGGTTTTGGTGGATGTGGCCGTGGACGTTCAGTTCGTCCTCGGCCAGGTCCTCAACCGGTTGGTGGCTAAACCGAACCGTCCATCCCTCGTGCTCGAAGGCGAAGGGCTCCACCATCAGCCAGCCGATGGCCGCCAGGGCGGCGAGTTTGTCGGAGCCGTCGTGATTGCCCGGCAAGAGAAAGACACGGCCGGGCAGGGTGGGGAAGCGGTCGGGCACATCGGCCGCCGCCAGGTCGCCCATGAACACGTCGCCCAAGTGAAGCACGGGGTCGTCCAGCCCGACCGTCTCCCACCATCGCTGGACCAGGAGGGCGTCCACGTGGGCCGGGCGGACGCCAGGGGCCAGGACCTCGCGCAGCCTTCGGTGGCCCCAGTGAGTGTCCGAGATCAGCCATAGCCGGTCCAGCTGGTCGAGGAAGCGGCTGGGTCGAACCCAAGGGAGTTCGGATCGTGAGACGGTCATCACCTCAATGTAGTCTCACCCCTCCAGCGGGAGGGTGAGCTGGTCCACGGCGACCTGCGGAGCAGCCGCCACGGTGAGGCTGCCCTGCTGGTCGAGCAGGACCCTCCAAGCGCCGAGGGCGAGCCGGCCATCCGTGGTAGCGGCCGCTGCTCCACGCAGTAGCCCGGCGGCCCGCTCGGCCCGGTCCTGCGCTCTGGCCATGGTCGCCTGCGCCCTGCTGTAGGTCCGGGCGGCGGTCATGAGGCGGATCGGGAGGGGGAGAGCCATCGAGTTCAGGGTCTCATGGCCACCTGCTGGGGGAATGTGACTGGGGCCAGCTCTGGGCCGAGCAGGAACGTTGGCTCCACGGCCTGATCGCTCACGCCATGCCGTCCCACCAAGGGCCTGAGCTGCTCCTAGCTTTACTTTGAGCACCTCCCAATGGACTCTACTCACGAACTGGGTAACACATCAAGTACTAGAGGATGTCGCCACAGGGCCAAGGAGATGACTGTCAGTGGGCAACGGTGCTGTCTTGGTCGCGTGCCTTCCGGCGAGCCTCGTCGAGTTCGGCGATGATGTTCTCAACGATTTGCTCGGCGGTAGGATGTGCCCTAGTCAAATCAACCAAACCCCACACGACCAATATCACCGCAGCTGCGCATGCCAGAGCGTCGCCTAAAATGAAGACTGCATGCCAGATGGGGCTAGCGAACGTGGCCGTGACTAGGGACACCAACATTGCTACGAAGGCCGAGGCAGCCCAAGCGGCCCACTCCAGTTTTTGGGTTCGTTTCCCTTGCCGCGACATCCTGTCCAGTACCAGTAGCAGTTGATACTTATTCACTTCAACTTGCTCCGGGGGACCCGAGTGCCGGATGAAGCTGTCCGAGACGCGCACCTCCCCAGGAGTCTCATCCGGTGGTGGGGCCTGGGACAAAGCGATGACCTACCTACGGACTTACGAGGCCGGCCTTGATGGCGTTCACGAGCCTGACATACCCGCACGTGCTACACATGACCACGAGAACGGGGAAGGTCTCGGTTGCGCCCGGAAACCTGGTCGGGCTCCAGGCTGGAAGCTGAGCCATGATGCCACCAATCTCCCAATTCCGATTCGCATCGACAGGGCAGCGCCAGTTTTTCCAAGTCTTCTTAAGCCATTGTTCCGCCTGTGCTGAGTCGTCGGCCGATAACTTACCCAAGATGTCAGGCATTGCCCATCGCTACCCCCATAGCTTGCTGACACATTCACGTGCTCCGTCAGTCATCGAGCCGCCTCCCCAAGCGTCATCTGCTCCCCACCCCTCTCTCTGACCCGCTCAGCCTGCTGGAAGGTGGGTAGGACCAATGGCGGCAGCGCTGGCTTCCGGCCCTCTTCCAAGAGTTCCCGGATGCTGACGATCTGGATCTTCGGGTAGTCCCTCTCCCAGACCCGGTACATGCCGGCGGTGGTGGCCTCAAGCCTCATCTCTCTGGTGGGTTCCTCCAGAGTGACGAAGATCCCCATGGCCGCCTTCTCTCGCTCCAAGGTGCCCTTGAGGTCCCGGACCTGGCCCGAGTTCACGTGGCCGCTCTTGACGCTCACCAGGACCGACTCCAGCTTCTTGTCCTGCCCGGTGAAGGTGATCCTCCCGTCGATGCCTCGGTCGGCTCCCTTCCGCTCCACGCCGCCGAGCGGCTGAGCGTCGATGAGGCCAAGAGCCCACCATTGGAACTGGTAGCGGCCCTCTGGGGACTGGGCGAGCTGGCGAGCGCCTTCCACCTCGGTTGGCTGTCCGATCACCTCTACGTCGGCAAGGCCGAAGGTGTCCTTGAGGCGGGCCCTCATGACCGCGATGGACAAGTAGGTAACGTCGATGCCGATCCACTTCCTGTCGAGCTTCTGGGCGGCTACCAGAGCGGTGCCGCAGCCGCAGAACGGGTCAAGGATCAGGTCGCCCTCATTGGTGGTGGACGTGATGATGCGATCTAGCAGGGCGATCGGCTTCTGGGTCGGATACCCCAGCCGCTGGGCGTCGGACGCCTGAAGATTCGGGATGTCATCCCAGAGTGTCTGAACAGGAACTCCTTTCCCCTCGTCCAGGTAGTACTTCCGGTTTGGCACTGTCCCTGGGCGCGATTGAACTACCAGTCCCCTCGAAAGGAGGTCCTGCATTGTTTCCAGAGAGTAGCGCCAGTAGCGCGTGACCCCCAACACTTCGTAGGCAGGGTTCCCTTTGGCGGCCCCGCCCGGACCGATCATGCTCACAAGCCGGTAGCGACGTCCAGTTCCAGCTTCGACGAAGCGGTAGGCCGTGTCCATGTACTTTTCCGAGTAAGGCGTAAAGAGATGGTTGAATGTATAGGCGCCACTCTTGGTGTAGAAGAGCAGCGAGTCGACGTTTGGGCCCCACAACTTACTGCCTTGCCCAAAATTGCCCTTGACTGTAGTGGCGCGCTTCCAGATAATTTCATTGCGGAAGTTGCCGGCCCCGAAGATCGCATCTGAGACAACCTTCAAGTAGTGGCTCGCGGTGGGGTCGCAGTGGAGGTACAGCGAGCCGGTCGGCTTGAGCGCTCGGCGTAGCTCCACCAACCGCACGGCCATCTCCACGAGGTACGCCATCATCTGGTTTTCGCCGATCCCTGTTCGCAGCGCGGCCATGATCGTGCTCACCGTGTCGGGCACCCGCCCCTGGTGCCGACCGGTCTCCGTCAGGTAGGCGTAGGTCGCCTCGGCGCTGGGTCCCCAGTGCCAGGTGTCCTCGAAGGCCAGGAGCTGGGCATCCGACTTCCGCCCCGACTCGTCCTTGAAGATCACGTTGTAGTTCCGGTCCGAGTTGAAGGGCGGGTCGAGGTAGACCAAATCCACGCTCTCGTCGGGGATGTACCGGCGGAGGATGTCGAGGTTGTCGCCGTAGTAGAGAACGTTGGTCTTCATAGGTCAGGGGTCTTGGGCGGGGCGCTGACACCGCTTCCGTCGGGGTAGGGAAGCCCGAGCCCTTGCTGCATGGACTGCGTCATGCGCTCTGTCAGGGCAGCCTGCAATCGTTTAGCCAGTTCGTCCCGAGCCGCCGGTGACCACGGCGCGAAGGCCGTGTCGCTCGGCCATGGGGGGAGGCGACCCGCTGCCACCTCCTGCATGTCAAGCGACTTGCGCTCAATCTCCGTCCCATGCACCGGACTCGGCTGAAGCCACTGGTCATTGCGGAAGGCTCCGACCAGCTCGTGGAAGCCGTTCTGTGCCGCAGCTCCGAGCAACAGTCCCACTATCTCCTGATGACGGTCAACCTGGATGGGCCAGTCATTGCGCCATGCCACGTCATTGGGGTCGGGTGTCCCTAGCGCCCACCTCCGGCTCTTCTCTTCGACCCACTCTGTGAGCTGATTCATTCTCCAGAGAAGTCGCCCCCGGCAGTCGGGGTTGATGCTCTCACGCTGGAGCAGGTCCCTCAGATGGTCGAAGACGGGCAGCCGTTGCTGGAGCACTCTCTGGGCCCTCTGCCCATCGCTGTAGTTCGGCTCCCATCGGACCCATGCTCGGCACTCGTCGAGTTGCTCGAGGAGCGCCGCTCGCAGCGCAGTCTCCGCCCGATCAAGTGCCTCTTGTGCCCGGAAGTCGGCCACCTGTTGGATAGCCTTGCGGCTCTGCCACCCAAGCCACACGGTCGCAGCTCCAAGGCAGAGCGTGGCAACGACCCCGGCTGCCGCCACCCCAGCGGACCACGCTGCTCCTGCGACTAGAGCCGCTGCAAAGACAATGGCCACAGTCAGACGAGCTGAGTGAAGGTCAGACCCACTCATCGCTTACTCCTATTCCCAAACGCGGGTTCGATGCGGAGATGCTATCAGCCAGCCCTGGACGAGAGGCCAGGCAGCTGCAAAGCGACTGCACATCCTCATCTCGCCGCCGCTGAACTTTGGCCCCGGTCGTGGTCGGACTCATGGCCCCGGTGGCAGTGAGCTGGCGGCGGGTGGCGGCACCAAGGGCGGAGGGAAGACCTGCGCCAGCGAGAGGTGTCCGGACCGCTTGGGCTTTCCGCTCCCGAGGGTGATCTCCGCCCACACTTCCCGCTCGACGATGGTCGGCGTCGCAAGAGCGGCGGTAGTCATGAGCATTCCTGCGTGTCCCCATGGGATGGTGAAACGCCTTGAGCCGCCCGCCACGAGAGGAGCAGAAATTTGACTATCCAAGACTGGCGCGGCGAATCCACTACTGCCGACGAGCTTGACCCCGTCAATCGTAGCGGCCACGCGTCCGTGGTTCCGAACGGTAGCAAGTAGGCTCGGACTGAAGTTCATGCGCCCGTAATAGTCGAGCCAATCTCGCAAGCGTCCGTCGTTCCTTGGGAGAGTGAAGGAGACCTGTCCTGGAACTTCGAGACTGACATCAAGTTCCACCGTGACCCGAGGCCCGGTGAGAAAGTGAGTCAAAACCTGCCAGCCGAGCGAGCTGGAGGCTATTACCAAAGCGGCAATGGCTACTGGGTCCAACGGGCTAACTCGGACCGATGTTAAGGCGGTCTCCCTCGTAGCAGCCGAGGGGGTCGGTGGTCATGTGCTCGGGACGGTCACCAGAGGTTGGCCTATGGGGCGCGGGGAAGCCCCCTGTCTCGGGCTCCGGGGCGGCCTTCCCCCTCTGGCAGGCCCCATGGATATGGATGCGGCGCAATCGCTGACGTTGAAGTGGCCACTTTGACCGCTCTGTAATCCCAATGCCACAGGCTAAGCCGGCTGTCAAGACGCCTCCACCGGCTACAGCCACACTGAGGACGAGCATGGCTTAGAGCTGGGCCGGTGCCAGCTTAAGTGCTTGGTGGTAGCGGAGGATGATCTGCTCCTCGATATTAGCGCTCAGTTGGTTTCGGAACTCGGGGTTCGTGACGATATGAGGCAAGCAGCCAAGTGCGGCAGTAGGCTCCTCCAGCGGGCGGAAGGGGAGGCCCCGCCGCTCCAAGATACAGAGGCACGCAACGTATGCACACAAGAGTCGCGCGAGCTTCATATCCGTGAGGTAGGACTCTTCACCAAGATGCGACACCAGCTGGGCGATGGGCGCGATCTCCCCTGCTCGGCTTCCGGTGCCGCAGAACTCGTCGACGAACCTCGCGTAGGAGATGGGACGTTGCCAGTCTTCGTCGACCAATATCTCAGCCATCCGTCGTAGGTCACCTGCGAACACGTGGGCCTCAGCTGCACCTTCGTCGTAGCCCGTCCCGGCAAAGAGCTGGGCACGGTGCAGGCTCAGTTCATACAGACGGCAAAGGCCCTGAAAGCGCTGATCCTCTTCCGTGACCGCTTCTAGTCCCAGGTCCAGACTTGTCCGACGATATCGAAGTATCTCCATCCAGACCAGAGGGCGCAGTAACAGCCACATGAACGATCTTCGGTAGTAGGCATCTTCCATAGTCCACTGTCTCTTCTCTCCACTCGCATCGTTCATTAGCGCGTAGAGGCGGTCTCCAGCATCATGCAGTGATTCAAGGACCTGACCCATCGGTGCCCGCACCTGCTCACGATACTTGAGCAGAGCATTGAACTTGTAATGGGTCTCGGCTTGGCGATCGATCATGTCCAAGTCAAGGCGGTGCTGGCGCTTGGTGACGACGAGTGCCGTGAGAAAAGCGCCAACAACCGAGATGATCGGAGTGGCTATAGGGACTGCGATTGTGCTCACCCACACCGTCTGGGCCTCCTGATCTGGACGGGGGCATTGTGCCGGAGATCTGATCGCTGGCTCGTCTACGCGACTGCCGCGGCGGCGGCGGCCATCGTCACCCGACTCGACCATCTCCCGTGATCACGCAACAGCTTCACCCCAACTCAAGTTCAATCCCGGATGCTAGCAGGTGAACGCGAGGACCTGCCTCAGGTGGCCACCGCCCCATCCTCTGTCTCATGCGTGATCTCCAGCCCCGGCAGGTCGAGGACCATCCAACTCTTTCTTGTGCCGTCCGTGGAGAGCCCGATCACCTCGGTGTCCTGCCCTGGAAGCCGGAGCTGCTGGAACTGGTGCCAGTGGCCGTGGAGTAGGAGCTTCGGCTTCGTGGCATCGGCAACCTCCCGAACCCGTCCGGCGCTCTGTTGCACACCCGGCAGGAATTTCACCGGGCCGTACACCGTCACCTGGGGCAGCGCCCCGACTGGCGCGTCATGAGTGAGAAGCACATCGGCCGGGCCGCCGGCGATGGCCCGCCTCGCCTGCTCTGGGGTGATCACTTCCTCCTTGAACCACCCCCACCGCCCGGAGTCGAGCTTCCTTTCGTGCCGGTCGATGGAGTAGGCCCCGCCGAGGGCGAGGAAGCGGACGCCTTGCCAGGTCCACCTTTGGCCTCGCGGAGCCCAGAGGATGCGGTCCGTGACCTCCACGAAGCCGTCCGGGATGACCCTCAAGTCAAGGCTCCTCGGCAGCGGCTCAGCGCCCTACTCAGTACCTACTCTCGGTTGGCTATACAGGCCAGCCTCCGATCCTAGGATTAGTCCGGCAGTTCCGCGTGCGACCAGTAGAAGGCGAGCTTCGCTTGGAGCAGCCGCCTCTCAACGGCATTCATCGTCAAGGCCCGCGTGTCGTTCTCGGTTGGCACCACATGGAAGGGATCGGTAGGGTCGGAGCCGGGCTCGCTAGAGCAGTCCTGCGATTCCAGCGCAAAGTAGACAGAGGGAATCGGATAGCTCTCCCCTAGGAAGGCAACTGCCTCCTTGTGGTCATCGAGCCTCAGGTAGATCGCCTCAGGAGGCTGTACGTTGCCTTCGCGGAGCCGCCGCACAGTGTCAGTCTCAAGCCCAGCATCTGCGAGGTCGTGTACCGGCACAAACTGTAACCGGGTGGCCTTGGGCTTCTTGGCCCTACTGGTCCTCTTGTCCATCTGACAGTCATCGGTGACAAGTAGCCCAGTGCCTTCTCGGGTGCCGTACATCACCCCGATCGAACGGTCGAACGAAGCCACACACAGCGGGATGCTCAGGAAGAGATCACCTTGGCAGAGCCATCTCCGATGCTTCTCCACAGCCTAATACGGCGTCGCGCCTACAGGACCTCGGGATCTTCCCTGGCAGGAATCAACTTCCTAGTAGGACGATCGTCCGGGTCGTAGGCGAACTCCACTGAGCCATGCAGGAGGCGGAAGTGCGGAGTCGCCTCAGGCGTGCCCGTCCCAGCCCACCCAAGTTGATCCTGAGATACGGCAACCTTAGGCAAGTCGTCCATCGATAGCCAGTCGATCTCTGGCTGAGCGTTCGCCATCCCTATGAACGGCGCCTCTGCTAGGCCTATGCTCATGCTTGCTCCTTTACTCCCCCAGTGTACCCAGGAATGATCTGATCACAGATCTCGACCGATAGCCGCTCAGACTCAGACAGGAGTGCGTCCCATCTCTCCACTACGCCTTGTGCGGGATCCCCCTCGATCCGAACTCCGCCGCGCCAAAACCAATCCAGGAACACAGCTGACTCGGGAAGGTTCTCCAGATCAGGGTCAATGACCGGTGTGTCACGGCCAATCCGACCGACCGGACGCGAATACCGAATTCGTACCTCATCTGGGGTCACGATTCCATATTCCACCTGAAAGGCGGACCTCGTCCGCTCAGAGAAGCCGTCGAGCAGCAGCGCCCAGTCGGTCGGATACCCGTCCGCCCAAGTTCGCCCGACGATCCGCTGGGCCGAGCGGCGCTGGGCTTCCTTTGGCGCAGTGGCGATCGGGGCCAGGTAGCGCAACCGAGTGTCGGCAAAGACGACTTTCTGGGGTTTCAGATCGTGCAAGCTGGCTGTAAGCACCCTCCGTGCGCGATCAACCCCGGCGGAAGGTCCTGTCACCCACGCTATAGCCCCATTGACTGAGACCCGGACAGCGGCATAGTCCTCGATCTTTACTGTCACTGCGTCTTCTGCCCAGTTGAACTGGGAAAGGAGACCGAGACCCTCTAGCCGTCGAAGGAGCCCTGGCCGCCTCTCAAAGAATCCGAGCTCCGGACGCCACGCCAACTCCACGACCTGGATCCAGGGGCTTACCGGACTCACCTGGCCAGGATAATCCACTTCGGCCTCGGCTAGTGTGTCCTCGGCCGACGCACGCCCCTCGCTGGCGACGCCTTCCACGTTCATGCCTTCCCCCACTGACAACCCCATAGTCGCCTGCCACCGGCCTCGATTGTAGAACTCCAGCCGCTGATATGATCCGAAGCCAGCCGACTATGGGGAGAGGAGAAGGCATGAGTTCATGCTAGCTGCCGCCGTGGGACGGGTAATCCCACAGGTGTCGAGCCCCAGCCTGTCCCCACTCGGCACACTCCCGTACCCGCGCCCCGCTCTAGCTCCATCTCCTAATAAGTGGTCAACTAAGTGGTCAAGCGAGTTCGGGCAACATATATTCTGATCTCACCTACAGGGGACTCTTAATCCCAAGGTTGCAGGTTCGAGTCCTGCTGCGGGCACCACTCTTTGATCTCAGATTGCTAGGCTGAGAGCTGTGAAATGCGGACCGCGCCCCGGTTGACAGCAGTTTTGACAGCAACCACAGACGGACGACGACGAACTCGCCGGGACTGACGCGGACGAGGGCCGGCCGCAGGGGGAACCGCGAGGGGAGCATCTACCAGCGCCGAGGCCGCCGCCAAGCTGACCGCGGCTCTGAAGGCGGTCCAGGAGAACATTCCCATCCCGCCTGAGCGGCAGGCGGTCGGTGACTACCTCACCGGCTGGCTGGACACCACCGTCAGGCCCAGCGTGCGCCCCATGACATACGTCAGCTACGAGTCGATCGTGCGACGCCATCTGGTGCCCGAACTCGGCCCGATCCACCTGGCCCGCCTGACCCCGGCTGACGTGCAGGCGATGATGAACCGCAAGCTGGCGCAGGGCCTCTCGGCCCGTCGCGTCGACTACCTCCGAGCGGTCCTCCGACGGGCTCTGAATGACGCCCTGAGATGGGGCCTGATCGGGCGCAACGTCGCCGCCCTGGTGCGTTCCCCGAAGGGGCCCCGCTATGAGGTCGAGCCGCTCGGCCCCAACGAGGTTCGGCGCCTGCTGGAGGCCGTCCGCGACGACCGCCTGGAAGCGCTCTACGTGCTCGCGGTAACGCTCGGACTGCGCCAGGGAGAGCTTCTGGGTCTGAGCTGGACCGACATCGACCTCGGAGCGGGCTCCCTGCGCGTCCACCACGCACTGCAGCGGTTCGAGCATGAGTACCACCTGGTGGAGCCCAAGTCCGCGCGTAGCCGCCGGACCGTGATGCTGCCATCGGTGGCGAGATCAGCGCTGGAGAGGCACCATGTACGGCAGCAGGGGGAGAGAGCCCGCGCCGGTGAGCTATGGCAGGAGCACCGCCTGGTCTTCACGACCGCGACTGGCCAGCCTCTGGATGCCACCGGCGTGACTTCGGCTTTGCAGCGGCACCTGCTGCGGGCGGGACTACGTCGCCAGCGGTTCCACGACCTACGGCACGCTTGCGCATCCCTCCTGCTGTCACGGGGGGTCAGCCCGAGAGTGGTGATGGCGTTGCTCGGCCACTCCCAGATCAGCCTGACGATGGATACCTACAGCCATGTGCTCCCGGATCTCCTCTCCGATGCCGCGATCCAAATGGTGGACCAGCTCCTGACCGGGGACGCGGCTGCATCTGTCCGGGTGGCCGGACCTGTTGCGCCTGACTTGGATGACCTAGCACGAGGGGGCTCCCTTTCCGTAGAGTGTGCCCCGGGCGCTCCTTCTGTCGAGTAGCCCATCGAGGACCGACAGGTCCCCGACGATCGTGGTCGGACGAAGCGGGATCGTCGCGACTACAGGCGAGCGCCTTCCGGATCAGCTCAGAGCTGAGCAAACCCGCGGCGTGGACCGTGACTGCGGCACAGGTGAGGAGGCGGACTACTGTCAACCGATCTCAACCTGATCTCGGAGCTATGTACTTTGCCACCAGGGTGTTACAGGCACTCCTGGTGGCGGCGAGCCCCGTCCGCCCATGTGCCGACCGGCAGTTGGCTGCACTCGTGCATCGAGCGGGGGACCGGCTGGTCGCCATGGACCGGGTCAATGCTCCTGCGCGCCCCGGACCAGGAGGCACCGTTGGTACGAGGTCAGGTTTCGGTGCTCCGCGACCGCGTCCGCGTCGGAGCGCTGGGTGCACCAGACGAGGTGGACGTCCACCAACGGACCGAGCCTAGCGACCTGCGTGATCCGCCCGGTGACCGCCTGCTGGGCGGCCCGGGCGGCTCCGCGTCGTCGGCCAGACTGCGGGCCGTGACCTCGGCCACCTCGTCCGCCACCACAAGGATGCAAGGACAAAAGGGCCGGGGCCGTCGCACCTCACTCTTCCACCAAGGGGCCGCCTGACCGGGGCCAGCGGCCGGTCCAGTCCCTCTCAGACGGGACCTCTCCAGGGCCCCTTGATGACCGACGGTGTCGAACGCTACCTGGTCACGTCTGCCACAAGGCCGTGCCTGTGGCCGGCCGAGTGGGTGTGGCTATCCGCCCGATTGCGAGCCGGGAGACCACTGCGGTCCGGTTCAGCTACACGGCGGTACGGACTTTCGCGAAGCTTTCCGAAGGGGCTAACTTCTGCTGGGACGGTGGCTCAGACGCTGGCCATGCCCGTCGGCCACTTCCGGTGTCCCCCAGCGGAATTTCTACTGTCCGTGGGCCGGCAGCTCCGCTGACCGCTGAGTCTGGCGTTGTTTTCGGTGGTGACGGTGTCTCGGGTCATGGACCGAGGAAGTCGATCCCAGTCGGCCTGGGCATCAGGCGAGCCGCCGGGCCAGAGCGGGGTGGACGTGGTGGTCGAGCATGAACAGCTCCACCGCCCCGACCAGCCGCTCTAGGGGATCACGGCGGCCTATCCTGAGCGGCGTGGCGCTACGGAGGTGGTTCATTGTTATCGGTCTGGCCCTGGCCGCTCTCCTGTCAGAAGCCGTGGGGCTTGTCCAGCAGGAGTTTGCGCCCCCGCCCCCGAGTAAGTGGGTGACGGAAGCCTCGGTCAGCGCCCTGAATGCTCCCCTTCGGGTGAAAGCTGGTTGGGTTGGGGTATGGGCCAGAGTCGTGATCACCGGGCAGGGTCCAGCCTCTATCGAATGCTCTATCGAATCAGTCCCGGCGACCCTGATCGTGGGAGCGTCTGAGGTCGGTGGAGCAGGGTCAATGAGTTTCGGCAGCGGGCCGTATTTCTTGCGGTCACCGGTCTCGGCCCTATTGACATGTAAGGCAGTGCCGTCAGGGACCTTTGGTGGCGTGCAGCTGACCGTTCGCACGCCCGTCGATTGGCAAGGAGCCCCATGGTACCCGAAGGGGCTCGACTCAGTTCACGGATTCGGCCAACCGTGAGTGTGGTGGCCCCCTGCGGTGGCCCGTCTCTTCATCGCCGAGATGTCCGGTGGGGTATCCGTGCTCATCTTCGCCCTGGCGCTGCGTGTGGCAGCGGGCATCGCCACTGCTTCACCTGCCATTCGGCTAACTGAGGATGGCTCAGCCCAGCCAGCTTGAGGAACGGAGCTCGCTGGCCCAGCTCCTCCACCGCTGAGTCGCCCGCGCGGGCTACCCCAAGTCCTGATCCTAGATGTCTTGGAGGATCCCAGGACGGCGGGCCACCACGGAGAGGTTGCGGCCAGGGGCACCGGGCCAGGCTCAGCGCTTTGGCAATGGGCCAGTGCTGCTCGCGATGAGTCGACGCACCGCCTGTTCCAGGGACGGCAGGTCCTCGGCCACCGTCGCGGCCACGATGGCGTGGGAAGTGTCGAAGTAGTGGTGGGCGAGATGATCCCGCATGGGTGCGACCGCTGCCCAGGGAATCTCGACTTCCGAAGTGAGCAACTCTGGGCCGATTCCCTTCACGGCCTCGCCGATCTCGATCAGACGCACCCGCACGGCATCGAACACCAGACCGTCTGCGAGGTCGCCGCGCCGCAGATGAGCGTGGATCGCGTCTATCGCCGCGAGGATGTCCTGGAGCCGCTCGGCGTCGTGACGGCTC
>JAKAVU010000142.1 GCA_021817185.1 bacterium | reverse complement strand
CGGGCTTGCGGCGAAGCCCGGGGTCGTGCCCTCCTCGCGCGGCCGCAGACGGGATACGGTCGGCGACGCCTCCCGAGGGATGTAGCGCCCCCCCTGCCCCCCGGCCGCATAGGTGAGCAGGGCCCGGTCCACCTCGTCGGCGTCCTCGGATGGCTCGTCGAACCCCCCCGCCGCCACCCGGTCGTGGGCCGGCTCGCCAAACCCGTCCAGGGGCGTGCGGTGAGGCTGGGCGTTGGCGCTGCGTCCCAGCTCCGGTTCGATGAGAGCCGCCGCCACCTGCAGGGTCACCACGTTCAGCCTTCTGGTCCGGGCGACCTTCTCCACCTTGGCCTTGATCCTGCGCCTCAGGTAGCCGGCCGGCATCTCGTGGAGCAGGTTGCGCGCCTCGGTCGACCACCCGATCTTGTGATTGTCGAAGGTGACCTCCTCGGTGACCTCGCCCTCCTCCGCCGCCGCCAGCATCAGGCTCTCGTGATCCACCTGGGAGAACTGCTCCTGGGAGCCGCCGCAGACCGGACAGGCCACCGGCCTGACCCCGCGGGCGGTGTAGCCGCACTCACGGCAGATGTGCACCTCCCGCTCGGCGATCGCGGCCGCCCCAGACTCCCGCTTGATCCCGATCGCAGCCGAGGCCTCCGGCGGCAGGATGTCACCCAGCGCGGAGGAGACCAGATCCTGGGAGATGATGGAGTGACCGCGCTCCATCGACCAGCGCAGGACCGCGGTGCGGGCCAGACCCTGCGCCGAGCACGGGATCCGCTCCAGCACCTCATTGGCCTCCGGCGTCCAGACCACCGAGGCGGCCCCCATGACGTCGATCGGCGGGACGTAGGTCCGGGAGGAGAGCATCACGCTGCACGGCGCCAGCCGCAGCAGGTTCTCACTGTTGCCACCGATGTCCATGCCCTGGTCCGAGTGGACCCCGATCCGCCCGCAGACGAGCAGGGAGGCATCGACCTCCCGGACGTACCTCAGCACCTGCTCGAAGGCCTTCCCATCCAGCAGCGTGATGGGCAGGTCGTATCCCTCGGCGCGAGCCACTTCCTTGGCGACCTTGAGGTGGGACGAGTAGATCATGGCCAGCCCGGTGTCGATGATCTCCTCGTGGAGCGCCTCCTGCTCCTTGAAGCGGAAAACCTTGCCCGCCTCCTCCGACAGAACATCGACGATGCCGTTGAAGAGCACGTAGTGGAGATAGGGGTCGTAGACGGCCACCGCCTCGACCGGCAGGTCGAGCGCCCGGCCCATCTCCAGGGCGGAGCGCAGCCCGGCGAAGGACTGGGGGGAGCCGTCCACCGCCACCACGATCGGGCCCGAGAGCGGATCCCGGCCTTCGCGATGCCTGACCACGATGGTGTCACGGAAGGCCCGCCGCACCACCCGATCCACGCAGGTCCCCAGCTGGGTCTCCTTCACCTGGCCCAGGCCACAGGCGCCCATCAGCACCAGGTCGTAGTCGGACTCCTCGATGTCCTTGACCAAGACCTCCCAGTTCTTGCCGTCGAAGGTCTTGGGGGTGAACTGCACGCCCGCCTCCCGGCAGCTCCGTTCGGCGGCCTCCAGGTAGGAGTCGGAGATGAGCCCCAGTCCCCGGGTGATGAGGCTGTCATGGATCTTGCGCTGGCGCTCGAGCTCGACCTCGTCCTGATACTCCTCCGGCAGCGTGTACTCCATCTGCTTGAAGCGATAGTCGTGGAGCCGGGCCGCGTAGACGTGGCTGCCGACGATCTCGGCCCCGGTCGCCTTGGCGAGCCGGATCGCCACCTCGGCCGCCGCGGTCGAATGGTCCGAGTTGTCGAGGGGCAGATAGAGCTTGCGATACATCAGGCTTCCCGGTTGACGGATGGCTGCGTGGGACTGATCGTAGCAACCTCCACCACACCCATCTCGCCCGGATGGGGCGCGCCCGCGCCCCGGTGGAGCCTCGCCCAACTTCTCGCCGACGCGATCTGACGGGCGGCGCGGCGCAGGGCCAGCCCGGTGGCGCGGGGCCCCGGCGCCCCGACCTGCTCGCGCTGGGACAGCGAGCGCCGGGGGTCGAACACGGTGGCCGCTTCTGCCGGGAACCCCAGCTCGGGGCCCCGCTCATCGATGAGCCGGTCCAGCGGCACCCCGTCCTGATGGGAGCGCCGCACCGCCTGTCCCACCAGCTCGTGGGCGCTTCGGAAGGGCACCCCCCGCAGCACCAGGAACTCCGCCAGGTCGGTCGCCAGCAGGTCCGGATCTGACGCCGCCCGGATCATCCGGGGAGGGTTGAACCGAAGTTCCGCCAGAAGACCCGCCAGCGCCACCATGCTGGCCCGGGTCACCTCGACGGCGGCGAACAGGTGGCGCTTGTCCTCCTGCAGATCGCGGTTGTAGCTCAGCGGCAGGCCCTTGAGCAGGGTGAGCAGGCCCACCAGCGAGCTGATGGGCACCGCCGCCCTGCCTCTTACCAGCTCGAGCAGGTCAGGGTTCTTCTTCTGGGGCATGATGCTCGATCCGGTCGCCCAGCGGTCGGGCAGGGCGACGAAGGAGAACTCGGCGGTGTTCCAGATGATCAGGTCCTCGGCCAGCCGGGACAGGTGCACGCCCAGCAGGGCGCAGTCGAAGACCAGCTCCACGGCGAAGTCACGGTCCGACACGGCGTCCAGGCTGTTGGCCGTTACCCGGCTGAAGCCCAGCTCCCTGGCGGGGCCCTCACGCGGGATCGGCAAGGTGGTGCCGGCCAACCCCCCGGCACCTAGGGGAGACTCATCGGCCCGGGCCCAGCAGTCCTGGAGCCGTCCCCGGTCACGTCCCAGCATCTCCAGGTACGCCAGGAGGTGGTGGGCGAGGTGGACTGGCTGGCCTCGCTGCATGTGGGTGTATCCGGGCAGGAGGGTGGCGCGCTGCTCGCGAGCTCGCCGCAGCAGCACCTCCTGAAGGTCGGCCGCCGCCAGCACCAATTGGACGCAGGCTCGGCGCGCGTAGAGGCGGAGGTCGAGAGCCACCTGATCGTTGCGGCTGCGGCCCGTGTGCAGCCGCCGCCCGGGCTCGCCGACCAGCTCGGTGAGGCGGCGTTCGACCGCCATGTGGATGTCCTCGTCCGATGGGAGCAGCGCCAAGGTGCCGGAGCTCAGCTCCGCGGCCACCGCCTCCAATCCCCCCAGGAGGCGGTCCAGAGTGGGCTGGTCGAGAAGGCCGGCGGCGCCGAGCGCTCGGGCATGCGCCCTCGACCCTTGGACATCGTCCTCCGCGAGCTGCATATCCCACGCCAGGGAGGAGCTGTACTCCTCCAGGGTCAGGGCCGAGGGCTCCTGCAGGCGCCCGCTCCACGCCTTGGCGGCCCGCCTTGAGGAGGCCGGGTAGTCAGGCGTCGGCGACATCGCCGGGCTCGTCAGGCTTGCCCGCGGCGATCCCGCGAGGCATCGAGCGCAGCAGCGGCTTGGACTCCTCCCAGAGATTGCCCTGAACTGCCGCCTGGGTCCGCAAGGGGAGCCCGAAGATGTTCAAGAACCCTTCGGCGGACTGGTGGCGGAAGCGGTCCTCGGCGCGCTCGTAGGTGGCCAGCTCGCGCCGGTACAGGGAGGCTGGACTGCTCCGTCCGAGCACGGTGATGGCTCCCTGGCGCAGCTGCAGCCGCACCTCCCCGCTCACGAACTGCTGGGTCGACCGGACGAAGGCGTAGAGGCTCTGGCGCAGCGCCGAGTACCACAGTCCGTCATACGTGAGCTGCGCCCACTCGTCGGCCACCTGGCGCTTGAACCGAAGCACGTCTCGAGCCAGGGTGAGCGACTCCAGGGCCCGGTGGGCGGTGTCCAGGATGATCGCGGCGGGGGCCTCGTACACCTCTCGGGACTTGATCCCCACCAGCCGATCCTCGACGTGGTCGATGCGACCCACGCCGTTGGCTCCCCCCAGCTCGTTGAGCCTCACCACCAGCTCCACCGGGGAGAGCTCCACCCCGTCGAGCCTGGTCGGGACCCCCTGCTCGAAGTGGATCTCCACCGGGTTGCCGTCGGGTGGGGCGGCGGCGGGAGAGATCGTCCACTCGAAGGCGTCCTCCGGCGGCGGTTGCCAGGGATCCTCCAGGACTCCGGCCTCCACACTGCGGCCCCAGAGGTTGGCGTCGACGCTGTAGGGGCTCTCCCGGGTGGCCCTGACCTCCAGGCCGTGCTCGGCGGCATATGCGATCTCCTCGCTCCGTCCCAGGCTCCACTCCCTGACCGGCGCGACCACCTGCAGGCCGGGCGCGAGGGCCCCGACCGCCACGTCGAAGCGGACCTGGTCATTGCCCTTGGCGGTGCAGCCGTGGGCGACCGCGGACGCCCCGGTCTCCCGGGCCACCTCCACCAGCAGGCGGGCGATGAGGGGGCGTCCGAGCGCGGTCGCGAGCGGGTACACACCCTGGTACAGGGCCCCCGCCTGCAGGGATGGGAACACGAAGTCGCTGAGCAAAACCTCCTTGGCGTCGACCACATGGGCGGCCACCGCTCCCGCCCGCAGCGCCCGCTGCTGGAGGTCCTCGGCCGACTTGGCCTCGCCGAGGTCGGCGGAAAGGGTGATCACTTCGAAGCCGCGCTGATGGGTGAGCCAGTGGACGGCCACGGTGGTGTCGAGTCCACCGGAGAACGCCAGCACGCAGCGGGGTCGTTCGCTCAAGCGCCATGCCCTCCCGGAACCGGGCCCGCCGGAGACACCCGCCTGAGCGCCTCCAACTGCTGGGCCACCGACCTGGCTCCAGCCGCGGTCCTCGCCTGGATGAAGATTGTGTCATCCCCGGCCACGGTCCCCGCCACGTCGGCCAGGTGGAGGGAGTCGATCGCCGCCGCCACCACCGGGGCCGCCCCGACGGGGGTGTGGAGGACCACCATCAACCCCACCCGCTCCAACCGTTCCAACTGGCTGCCGAGCACCTGGCAGGCTCGGTCCCAGCGCTCTGAAAGGTGGGGAGGCGGAAGGTAACGGCGGCCGGGGCTCCCGGCCACACGCGCCACTCCCAACTCGCGCAGGTCGCGGCTGATGGTCGCCTGGTCAGCCTCGATGTGACGCCGATGCAGCTCCTGAGCCAGCTGTTCCTGGGTAGCGACCGGCACCTCCCACAGGAGCTCCACGATGGCTGACTGGCGCTCCCGCTTGCCGGTCTGCACGATCAACTCCCGGGCTCCGCGACCGCCCGCAGGAGGCTGGCCCGCAACCCTTCGAGGGCCAGCTGGATCTCGTCGTCGGAGATGGTCAACGGGGGGGCGAGGCGGATCGTCTCGGCGCCGATGGGATTGATGAGGAGCCCCTCCTGGATCGCGGCGGCCGCCACCTCGCGGGCCATTGGCGCCGCGAGCCCGATCCCCAGCAGCAGCCCGCTGCCGCGCACCTCGGCAACCGGCAGTCCCAGCGAGCGGAGACCGAGGATACCCTCCTTGAGCTGGTCGCCGGCGATCGTCGCGCGCTCGCAGAGGTGGTCTCGGACTATCACCCTCAGAGCCGCCAGACCGGCCGCGCACGAGACCGGATTGCCGCCGAAGGTGCTGCCGTGGTCGCCGGGCTCCAGGCAGTCAGCCGCCTTCGACACCAGCATCGCCCCCAAGGGAAGGCCGCCCCCCAGCCCCTTGGCGGCGGTCATGATGTCCGGAGATATCCCCGCCGCCTGATGGGCCCACATGGTTCCGGACCGACCCATCCCGGTCTGCACCTCGTCCAGGATCAGCAGAGCCTGGTGCCGGTCGCACAGTTCGCGCAGCCCGACCAGGTAGTCGGCGCCCAAGGGGTTGACACCGCTCTCTCCCTGGACCGGCTCGGCCATCACCGCCACCGCCGGACGCTCGGGGTCGGTCAGGGCCCGCTCGACGGCATCCAGGCTCCCGCGCGGCACCTGCCTGAACCCGTCCGGGAGCGGCCGGAACGGATCGCTGTAGTGGGCGTTGCCCGTCGCGGCCAGGGTCGCCAGGGTGCGGCCGTGGAACGCTCCCTCCAGGGTCACGATCGTGAAGGCACCGCGGCGGTTGAGGCGGCCCCACTTCCTGGCCACCTTGATCGCGGCCTCATTGGCCTCGGCGCCGCTGTTGCACCAGAAGACCCGGCCCGGAAAGGCGGAGGCCACCAGCGCTTCCGCCAGCTCTACCTGAGGCGTCGTGTAGTAGAGGTTGCTGGTGTGGATGAGTCGCCCCAGCTGGGCGGTCGCCGCCGCCACCACCTCGGGGTGGCAGTGCCCCAGCACGTTGACCGCGATCCCGCCCACCAGGTCCATCAGCCGCTCGCCCTGGTCGGTCGTGACAAAGCAGCCGCTGCCCTCGACCAGCACCAGGGGGGGACGGCGGTAGGTGCCGCAGACAACCGCGGCCTCGCGCTCGGCCAGACCTGGCGGCAGGGCCTCAGTCATCGCCAGCGGACAGGGGATCGATCATGGTGCCGACCCCTGCCTCGGTGAGCAGTTCGAGCAGAACCGAGTGCGGCTCCCGGCCGTCGATGATGTGCACCGCAACCCCGGCCCGGGCCGCCTGGCAGGCGGCGCCCAGCTTGGGGATCATCCCCTCCCGGGCCACGCCCTGCTCCAGCAGCGCCTCGGCCTGGGAGACCGAGAGCCGGCTCAGCAACTCGCCCCGGGCGCCCTGCACCCCGACGACGTCGGTGAGCATGATCAGCTTGGCCGCCTGCAACGAGACCGCGAGCGCCGCCGCCACGGTGTCGGCGTTGACGTTGTAGCTCTTGCCGTCGTACCCCAGGCCGATGGATGCGACCACGGGGATCAGGCCCCGTTCGGTGAGGGCCAGGACCGGTTCGGGATTGACCTCCGCCACCGCACCCACCAGACCGAGGTCCTCCCCCTGCGGCCCCAGCTGACGCTTGACCAACAAAGTGGGCCCGTCCTCTCCGGAGAGACCCATGGCCCGGCCACCCAGACGGTGGATGGTGGTGACCAGATCCGGGCTGATCTTGCCGGTCAGCACCATCTTGGCGACCTCCATGGTGCGTTCGTCGGTGACCCTGAGCCCGCCCACAAAGCGGGTGTCCAGCCCAAGGGCGGCGGCCATGGCCGTGATCTCACGGCCGCCTCCATGCACCAGCACCGGCCGCATCCCCACGAAGCGGAGCAGGACCAGATCCTGAAGCACCGCCTCGCGCTCCAGGGGATCCTCCATGGCGGCGCCCCCCAGCTTGACCACCAGCAGCTGGCCGTGAAAGCGGCGGATGTAGGGCAGCGCCTCCACCAGCACCTGGGCGCGCACGGCAAAGGGCAGCGACGGGGTTGAGTCAGGTGGAATAGTCGGCATTGATCCTCACATAGTCGGGGCTCAGGTCGCAGCCGAGCGCGGTTGCCTCGGCCTCCCCCACCCCCAGGTTGATCTCGATTGCCACGCGCGGCCGCAGCAGCCGGGGGGCGACCCTCTCGACGGCGCCCTCCACCACCTGTCCCGAGGCGAAGAGCTCCTCGCCCTCGATGACCAGGCGGCAGCGGTCGAGCGCCAGCTCGGC
>JAKAVU010000141.1 GCA_021817185.1 bacterium | reverse complement strand
ACGAAGCCGGTGAGGAGGCAGTCGTTGGCGCCCGCCGGACTGACGCAGGCGCTGGACTGGATATTGCTGCTCGACCACCCCCACTGCTGGTTGGCCCCCACGTTTCCCTGGGCTCCCAGGCTATTGGAGTCGGCCTGCACCGGCAGCGCCGGCGAGGAGGTCGATGCCGACGCCTGGCCCTGCCCCTGGCCCTGGTTGCAGGACTGCAGGGTATAGGAGCCACTCTGGCCGGCGCTGGTGGTGGTGAAGCCCAGATTGCCGCTGCCACTCTGGTCTGAGAACTCCGGCGTCACGGCCCCGGTGAAGGTGAGCGTGGCCGCCCCGTTGTAGTTGCCCGGACCGGTGTACTGGTAGCAGAGGTAGAGGTTGCCGGTGGCCGGGGTCGGTGGTAGGACCTGGGTCCCGCTGGGGCTCACGGTGAAGGTCTGGGTCTCGGTGGGGGTCAACAGGGCCTGCACCGGGATCACGTCGAGCACGCTGCCCGACCCGCCGCTGACGTTGCCCTGGATCGTCACCGCATCACTGAGCTTGTGGGACTGGACCCCCACGTCAATGGTGGCGGTGGGCAGCAATAGCAGGATCGCCAGCACCCCCACCACGAAGATCGCGACGCCCGTCCCGATCGTCCAGCGCCGGGTTGTGGGGGATTGCCACCAGTGCCGGGACGCTCCTCCACCGCTCGGGGACACCGCCATGGTGGCGGGGCTGCGACGCGCCACGGCGCGTTCCTCCGGGGGGGCGGGCGGCGACTCCACAACCGTGGCCGCACCCTTCCCGGTCAGGGCCACGGCTGTCCCCACAGCCGCAGCCCCGGCGGAGGTGCCCCCAACCACCGAATGCAACGGCGCGTTCTGCTCCATCTGCGCGATCGAGGCGAAGGTGGGAAAGCCGGTTCGCATCGCCAGCGCCTGGATCTGGGGATCGGAGCTGACCACGCTGACCCGCTTCTGGAAGCCCTTGGCGTACTGCATCAGCAGCTGCAGGTCCAACCCCGACCGCAGCACCCGGCCATCCGGAGGCACGACGAAGACCAGGTCCCGCTCCCCTTCGGCTCGGCGGATCCTGTCGACGAGATCCGTGATCTCGTCGGTGGGCTCGACGTAGAGTAGCTTCGACATCTTGATCAGACCCGCGGGTCAGAACCGGAAACGCTGACGCCGCAGCTGCGGTTACTCATGATCGCACGGGCAGGGAGTCAACGGCGGATGAGCCCGGTCACCCGCTGCAGCATCTCCTCCCACGTCGGCCCCGCGGGCGGCGGGGCCTCGATCTCCGCCGCCGCCTGATAGGCGAGCCCCATCGGGGTGATGTCCGCGGCCGAGGTGAGCAGGCCGGTGGTGTCGTGCACCGCGGGAAGCTGTTCCGGCAACAGCCGCAGGAAGCGGGGCTGCTGCAGAAAAGGCAGATAGTCGGTCCAGCGCAGCACCGAGAGCTGCTCCAGGATCTCCGGCAGCAGGGACCCGCCCCCGCATAGCCAGACCTGAGCTGGCAGGGGCTGGGCCAGCGCCAGCTCATGGAGCACCAGGGCAACCCCCTGGGCCAACACCTCCGCGGACTCGCCCATGGCGCGGCGGACCCTGGCCTGCTCGTCCCCACTGACCAGGCCCGCCGAGTGACGGACCTTGAGGGACTCCGCCATCGGTAGCGATAGGTTCAGGTCATGGGCCAGCTTGCGGGTGAACGCCCGACCCCCGAGCTCGAACATGCGGGCCGACTCCAGCACGCCGCCGCGCACCATGGTGACGGTGGTGGTGCGGGCGCCGATGTCGATGAAGATTCCGCCCCGCTCCAGCACTTCCGGCGTCGCGGCCAGCCGCGCCACCGCGTAGGGCTCGGCCACCGTCTCCAGCAGCTCCAGGTCCAGCGCCTGAGCGATCTCCTCGACCGCAGCCAGGTGCTCCTCACTCGTGAAGGTGTTGAAGACGGTGAGCTCCAGCTTCTGCCCCTGGTAGCGCAGGGGGTCCAGTACCGGCTGGCCGTCGACCTTGGCAGCCGTGATCGAAGAGTGGACCAGGCGGAGCTGCTCGCCGCGGTAGCCGGCCTCCTCCTGCAGGCGCGCCTGCGCATCTCGGAGCGCGCGGCGCTGAATTGACTCCACCTGATCCTCCAGCTCGCGCTTGGAGATGCGGTCGTGACTGCGGCCGCGCACCTTGGCCGCGTTGGTGCTGACCACCCGCACCCTGGTGCCCCCGATCCCGACCACCAGCCGGGTGGGGATCACCTCCGCCATGTCCTCCGCAGCCTCCAGGGCGGTGTGGCAGCCCTCGACCACCGCCTCCAAGTCCGGGGGGACCGCGGGGTCCAGGTTGCCGGGGCCCTGCTCGGCCCGGCCCACGCCGAGCACGATCGCCTCTCCGGCCTCCTTCTTGACCACCAGCGCCTTGATCACCTGGGTCCCGATGTCGAGCGCGGTCACGTGAAACCGCGGCTCGCGACGAGCCGTGTCCGGCGGTGGTGCCATCTCAAGCGTCCTCCAGAGCGGCTCTCAAGGCGGTGCGCACAGCCTCAACCGCGGCCTGATGTCCCTCCCGCGGGACCGCTCCTTGTCCAAGCTGCTGGTTGCCTCCGCCCCGGCCGCCCAGATCCCGGCACACCTGCTGGGCCATGGCGCCGGCATTGAGGCCCTTGGCGACCAGCGCCTCGGAGATTGTAACCATCATCTGACCTCCGGCCAAGACCACCGCCATCCCCTCGGGCGCCAGGGCGAGGGTCTGGTCCAGCAGCCGCCGCGTCTCCGCGCGGTCGAGATCGGTCTCAAGATCCTGAACCGCCAGGGGCACTCCTGCCACCGACTCGGTCGTGGACGTGCCACCGGCGCGCTCAGGGCCGAGCTGGCGCAGCTGACGAACCTCCTTCTCCAACTCGCGGACCCGGTCCCTGAGCGAACTGACCCGCTCTGGAAGCTGTTCGGACGAGCACCGCAGCACCGTCCCCGTCTCCGTGAGCAGCTCGGCCTGCCGCCGCCAGTGGCGCTCGGCAGCCTCACCGGCCAGCAGTTCGACTCTTCGCAGCCCCTGCCCCACGCTGCGTGATCCGGCGAGCATGACCGCCCCCAGCTCACCCGAACGCTCCACATGCGTGCCCCCGCAGAGCTCCTTCGAGAAGGTGCCGAAGCTGACCACCCGCACCACTTCCTGATAGAGCTCGTCGGGAAGTGCCAGCGCCCCGGCGGATCGAGCCTGATCGACCGTCAACAGCTCCACCTTCCGGGGCAGATCCAGCCGAACCTGGGCGTTGATCAGGGCTTCCACCGCGGCCAGCTCCTCCGGGGCGATGGGGCGTGGCCAGCCGAAGTCGAAGGTGGCATGGTCGGGACCCACCAAAGACCCCCGCTGGACCACGCCAGCACCCAGCACGCTCCTCAGCGCCTGGTTGAGCAGGTGGGTGGCCGAGTGATGCCTCGCGCAGCCCAGGCGCCGGTCGAGGTCAACCTCCGCCCGGACCGTGAGCCCGGCTTCGAGCCGGCCGGAGATCAGCCGGCACCGCTGCACGGCGGGCCCCTCGACGGTGGGCTGGGAGTCGAGCACCTCCGCGGCCCCGCCCGCCCAGACCAGCCGACCCCGGTCTCCCAACTGGCCACCGCCCTCGGCGTAGAAGGGGTTCTCGGCGAGTACCACCTCCCCCACCATGCCGGGCTCGGTGAGCTCGGTGAGCTCGGAATCTCGCACCACCGCCAGCACCTCGGTGTCCACCGCGGTCAGCTCGTAGCCCACGAAGCGGTTGGCCGGGAGCGCCAGCCGCGTCACGCCCAGATCCTCGATCGCGCGGCCCGCCCGGCCCCGGCGGCGCTGCTCGTTGAGGAGCTGCTCGAAGCGCTCCCGGTCCACCCGCAGCCCGCGATCGGCAGCCAGCTCCATGGTCAACTCGATGGGGAAGCCGAAGGTGTCGTGGAGGCGAAAGGCGTCGTCTCCGGAGATGCCCGTGGGGGCTGCGTCCGCGAGCTCGTAGAAACGGTCCAGGCCGCGTCCGACCGCCTCCTCGAAACGCCCCTGCTCCTGTCCCAGGATGCTGCGGATGGTGGTGAGCTGCTCGCGCAAGTTCGGATACTGGCTGCCCAGCAGATCGGCCACGACCGCCACCCCAGGTTCCAGACCGCCGCGGACATCCAGGCTCCGAGCGCTGACGAGCGCCCGGCGCAGGATCCGGCGGAGGACGTAGCCGCGGCCCTCGTTGGAGGGGAGGACCCCATCGGCGATCAGGCAGCAGGCGCCTCGGGTGTGGTCCGCGAGGATCCGCAGGTGCCGAACCGCCTCCGCCGGGTTCAAGGAGCGGCGAGCACGGGCGGCGAAGTCATCGATGATCGGCTGGAAGAGATCCGTCTCGAAGATCGACCGCTTGTCCTGCAGCACCATGGCGATCCGCTCCAGGCCCATCCCGGTGTCCACCCCCGGCCGCCTCAGCGGCTGCACGGTGCCGTCCTCGAACTGCTCCTTGTCCATGAAGACCAGGTTCCAGATCTCCAGAAAGCGGCTCCCCTGGCCGGGCCGCTCCTCGGGACCCTCGCCCCACTCAGGGCCCAGGTCGTAATGGACCTCACTGTCCACGCCGCAGGGTCCGGTGGGACCCGCCTGCCAGAAGTTGTCCTCGAGCCGCACGATCCGGCGCTCGTCGACCCCGGCCACCCGCTGCCACGCCAGGGCGGACTCCTCGTCCTCCGGGTGGACGGTGTAGTGGAGGCGATCCGGGTCCAGTCCGAACCCCTGGGTCAGGAGTTGGTGGGCGTAGGCGATCGCCTCCGCCTTGAAGTAGGCGCCGAAGCTGAAGTTGCCCAGCATCTCGAAGAAGGTGTCGTGGCGCGGGCTGCTGCCGACCTCATCGATGTCAACCGTGCGGAACGACTTCTGACATGACGTGAGGCGCTCTTCCGGAGGTTCCCTCAGCCCCAGGAAGTACGGCTTGAAGGGGACCATCCCCGCAGACACCAGGAGCAGGCTGGGGTCGTCCCGCGGCACCAGCGACGCACTGGGCACCAGCAGATGTCCGCGCTGCTGAAAGAAGTCGAGAAATTGCGCGCGAATCTGATCACTAAGCAAGTTGTCACAGCTCCTGCAGGCTCCGCCGGATTCTAGCAGCCGGGCCGGTGACGGCCCAGGCTCACTCCGGCATCTCCTTCTTCAATTGTTCCAGCGCAGCCCGCTGCAGACGACTCACGTGCATCTGGCTGATGCCCAGCCGGCGCGCCACCTCCGTCTGCGGCAGCTCCTCGACGAAGCGCAGCAGCATGATCTCCTGCTCCCGGGGGGTCAGGTGCTGCAGCGCCGACCCCAGCAGTTGGCGCAGCTCGATCCGGTCCAGGTTCTCGTCCTCCTGCCCGATCCGATCCCCCATCTCACCCGCCTCCTCGCCCCCCGGCGCGGGACCGTCGAGGGAAACCGCCCGGTGCGCGGGTCCCGCCTCCAGCGCCTGCAGCACCTCCTCCGGCTCCAGCTCCAGATGCTTGGCGATCTCGGCGACACTCGGGCTGCGGCCCCAGCGCTGGCCGAGCTCCTCCTGAGCCCTCACCACCTTGGTGTAGGTCTCCTGGAGCCGGCGGGGCACCCGCACCGCCCAGCTCTTGTCCCGGAAGTACCGCTTGATCTCGCCCAGGATAGTGGGGGTGGCAAAGGTGGTGAACTCCAGACCCAGCTCCGGTTCGAAGCGGTCGATCGCGGCGATCAGGCCGAGGTAGCCAACCTGCTCGAGATCCTCGAGGGGCTCGCCGCGACCCGCAAAGCGACGAGCCAGCGAGCGCACCAAGGCGGCGTACTGCTCCACCAGCTGCTCCCGAATGGCGGGGTCTCGGGTGCGCCGGTACTCGGCGAACAGCCGGTGCTGGAGATCGCGGTCGAACCTGGGGGAGGTCTGGGAGGACCGAAACCCCGCCTCGGTCACCGCCAGCGGTACTTGGCCAGACGGACGTGCATCAGCCCGCTCCCCACCGCCTGGAAGTCGACGTCGTCGGCGAAGCACCGGAGCATCTGGATCGCCATGTCCAACGCCTCCCTCTCGGCCAGCGGGCTGGCCGCGACCGCGGCCGCCGTGCGCTCCTGCGGCTCAGCCTTGCCGGTGAGCAGCCTGACGTCAACCCTCAGAGCGTCTTCCTGGACGGAGAACCCGATCCGCACCTTGGCGTCCGCGAAGCCGGCGCTGAGCGCCGCGCCGATCGTGTGCTCGCAGGCCTCGGCGATGGCGATGTTCAACTCGTCCAGCGCCTCCACGCCCAGCCCCGCCACGCTGGCCATCGCCGCCGCAGTCCGCTTGGCCACCACGATGTAGTCGCGATCCGCAGGGATTCGCAGTTCGGTCTGGGCGGCGGTGCGGGAACTCATCACCCCAGTACTTGCCCCTGAGAGACTCACTTCAAACTCCGACGATGGCTCCGGGAGCACCCGCCGGCCCGGCTCCGATCCCTGAAAAACCAGGTGGGTGCACCGCACGCGGCTTTCCACATCCTCTCCGGGAGGCTCGTGGGCCGCCCGCTCTGTTGGCGCTCCCGAGAAATACGTCACTAGGGTCGGCTGCTGGCAAACGGCGGGGCCCCGGACCCCTGGTCAAGGTATCACTCCCCGCCGCCGCCCTGGGCCGGCCCGCCTCGCTCGCGACCCTGCGCCAGGCGGAGCCCGACCTCGGCCAGCTGCTCCGGAGCGACCGGGGTGGGTGACCCGGTCATGGGATCGGCGCCGCTCTGGGTCTTGGGGAATGCGATCACCTCCCGGATGGTGCTCTCCCCGACACCCAGCATCACCATGCGGTCCACCCCCGCCGCGAAGCCTCCGTGGGGCGGCGGACCGTACCGGAACGCGCTCATCAGGAACCCGAACTTGCGCTCCGCCTCCGCGGCGCTCAGGCCCAGCGCCTCGAAGATGAGCGCCTGCTGCTCGGGATTGGTGATCCGCAGAGAGCCGCTGCCCAGCTCCACCCCATTGCAGACGATGTCGTACGACCGCGATCGCACGGCAGTCGGGTCGGTGCGCACCAGCCCCCAGTCGTCGGGATGGGGTTGGGTGAATGGGTGATGGACCGACCCGATCCGGCCGGTCGCCGGGTCGCGTTCAAAGAGCGGGAACTCGGTGATCCACAGGAAGTCGAACCGGTGCGCCGGGATCCAGCTGAACCGACGAGCGGCATGCAGGCGCACCGCCCCCAGCGACGTCTGGGCTACCGGCGTCGACCCGGCGGTGAAGCAGACGCAGTCCCCCTCCTGAAGACCGAGCCGCGCGGTCAAGGCCTGCTTCTCCTCTTCGGAGAGGAACTTGGCGATCGCTCCCTCGAACTCACCCGAGCGCAGCCACAGGTAGGCCAGTCCGGCCGCACCGTAGGTCCTGGCCACCTGGAGCCACTCCCCCTCCAGCTCCCCGCGGCTGAGCTCGGTCCCGCCCGGAACGCGGAGGGCCTGCACCGAGCCACCCTGGTCCAGGGCGGCGCGGAAGACCCTGAACCCCGACGCCCGAAACACCTCCGATACGTCGTTCAGCTCGTGGCCGAAACGAGTGTCCGGCTTGT
>JAKAVU010000140.1 GCA_021817185.1 bacterium | reverse complement strand
TGACCACTGGATTTATCTCCTCATCCTGCTGCTGATCGCCCTGGTGGTCTTCGGCCCCAAGCGGTTGCCGGAGCTGGGTCAGTCCCTGGGCAAGGCCATCAACGAGTTTCGATCGGCCACCCAGTCCGCGGCCCACGAAGCCAGTCAGCTCACCACCTTGAACCAGCCCCCCGCTCCGCCCACCGGGCCCGCCCCGGCTGCTACCGGCCCCGCCCCGGGGGCGGACGTCGCCGCTGAGCCGGGTCCATCCGAGCTGGCGGGCTGATTCCCCGGCCTCCCGTCACCTCATGGCCGCCCGCCGCCTAGGGTGGTCGGCCGTGCGCCGGCCCCTGTCACCTCCAGCGCTGGAGGACCGGGAGCTCACCCTGGTGGAGCATCTCGAGGAGTTGCGGCGCGCGATCATCATCTGCCTGATCGCGTGGGCGGCCACCACCATCGTGGCGTTCATCTTCAACCAGCGCCTGATCGCGATTCTCGAGCGTCCGCTGCACCTGGCCCTGGCCCACACCCACTCGCCGTTCGGGCAGAGGGTGGTGGTGACCAGCCCGATCCAGGGACTGGCGATCCCGTTCGAGGTGGCGGCGGTGGCGGGCGCGATCCTGGCGCTCCCGGTCGTGGTCTGGCAGAGCTGGCGCTTCATCGCTCCCGGGCTGCGGGCAACCGAGCGCCGGCTGGCCTTTCCGTTCGTGTTCGGCACCCTGTTCTTCTTCGCGCTGGGCGGCCTGTTCGCCTACTTCGTCATCCCCATCGGGCTCGCCTTCCTGGCGACCTTCTTGGGCAGCAACGCGGTCTACCTGCCCGACCTCGGTGCCTACCTCTCGTTCCTGGCTCTGGTGGTACTGGTCTTCGGGGTGACCTTCGAGATGCCGGTCGCCCTCTGCCTCCTGGGCGCCGCGGGGATCGTGAGCAGCCAGCAGCTGCGGCGCTGGCGGAAGGTGGCGGTCTTCGTGATAGTGTTCGTGGCCTTGGTCGTCACCCCTGGCGCTGATCCCTTCACCCCCACCTTCTTGTCGATCGCCCTGATCGTCTTCTACGAGGGCAGCATCCTGTTCATCCGCCACGTCCTTCACCGCTGATGGCGCGCCCCGGCGGTCGCTCACCATCCAGCATCCGGCCGCTCACCATCGCGCCGATGTCGGACAGCTGGGCGGAGGGCGCCGTCGCCATCACCATCGGCGGCACCCACGTCCTCTGCACCGCCACCATTGAGGAGCGGGTGCCCGCCCACCGGCGGGGCACCCGGCTGGGGTGGGTGACCGCCGAGTATGGCATGTTGCCCAGATCAACCCAGGAGCGCAGCCCCAGGGAGCGCGGGGGCAGGATCGACGGGCGTTCCCAGGAGATCCAGCGCCTGGTCGCGCGCAGCCTGAGGGCGGCGGTCGACATGCGACTGCTGGGCGAGCGCACCGTGATCGTGGACTGCGATGTCATCCGCGCCGATGGCGGCACCCGCACCGCCTCCATCTCGGGCGGATTCGTGGCGCTGGCGCTGGCCTGCCGCCGGCTCCTCGAGGCCGGCATGGTGAGGTCCGATCCCCTGCTACGGCAGGTGGCGGCGGTCAGCGCGGGCCTGGTGGACGGGGCCCCCCTGGTGGACCTGGACTACGAGGAGGACAGTCGGGCTTCCACCGACCTCAATCTGGTCATGACCGAGCGGCTCGAAATAGTCGAGGTCCAGGGGACGGCCGAAGGCGTGGCCCTGCGCCGGGACCAGCTGGAGCCGATCTTGAGCCTGGCCGAGGGCGGTATCCAGGACATCCTCAGGGCCCAGCGGGCGGCTCTGGGATCGACCGAGTCCTGAGCACCTCCGCGCCGATCCCCGGGCTGACGGGGCAGCTCCGAGTCGCACTGGCCAGCCGCAACCACGGCAAGCTGGCTGAGCTGCGGCGACTGCTGGCGCAGCTGCCGTGGGCTCTGGTCAGCGTCGACGAGTGCCCGGGGGGCCATGCCATCCGCTGGGATGAGAATGGCGCCAGCTACCGCGAGAATGCCGCGATCAAGGCGGGTGCTGTCCAGGCTGGAACTGGGCTTGCCGCCCTCGCCGACGACAGCGGGCTCGAGCTGGACGCCTTTGGGGGCTGGCCCGGGCTGCACACGGCGAGGTGGATGGGTGATGGCTTCAGCTCCAAGCAGATGATGGAAGCGCTGGCGGAGCGGGTGGCGGCCTTGCCCGCCGACAGCCGCGGCGCCACGTTCCGCTGCGTGCTGGCGTACCTGGCTCCCGGCGGCCGGCCACCGCTCTTCGTGGAAGGAGTGGTGCGGGGCACTCTCTTGGGATCGCCGCGAGGCAGCGGCGGCTTCGGCTACGATCCCATCTTCGTGCCGGACGGCCACACCAAGACCATGGCCGAGCTCGGCGAGGCGGAGAAGGACGGCCTCAGCCACCGCGGTCGCGCGGCTCAGGCCCTGATCCGCGCCCTCAGGGGCCGGCCTGGCTGACCGCCGGGCTGGCTGGCCGAGGTGGGCGGGTCGGGGCGATCAATATGATGGTGCGACCGGCGGCGACGGCCGGGGCCGCACGGGGCGTGGTGCAGGGGTAGCACGCCACTTTTGGGAAGTGGAGGTCGCAGGTTCGAATCCTGCCGCCCCGACGGCTCCGCCTGGCCGACCGGTCGCGACCGATGGCGGTGACCACCAAGTCCAAGGGCGGGCAGACGACACTCACGTCGCAAGACCGCCGGTGGCCCCACCCGGGGCGGGCTCAGTTGGACATGCGCGCGGTCAGCTCCTGGGCCAGAGCGCCTATGAAGTCCTCGGTGGAGAGCCAGCTGACCTCGGGGCCCGCGAGCAGGGCCAGGTCCTTGGTCATCCGTCCCGACTCGACAGTGGCCACGCACACCTCCTCCAGGGTCTCTGCGAACCGCACCACCTCTGGGGTCGCGTCCAGCTCCCCGCGATGAGCCAGCGCCCTGGTCCAGGCGAAGATCGAGGCGATGGGGTTGGTGGAGGTGGGCAGCCCCTGCTGGTGCAGCCGGTAGTGGCGGGTCACCGTGCCGTGAGCCGCCTCCGCCTCCATGGTGCGACCGTCAGGCGTCAGCAGCACGCTGGTCATCAGGCCCAGGGAGCCGAAGCCCTGGGCGACCGTGTCGGATTGAACATCTCCGTCGTAGTTCTTGCAGGCCCAGACGTAGCCGCCCTCCCACTTGATGGCGGCGGCCACCATGTCATCGATGAGCCGGTGCTCGTAGGTCAGTCCGGCGGCGTCGAACCTGGTGCGGAACTCACTCTCGAAGACCTCCTGGAAGATGTCCTTGAAGCGGCCGTCGTAGACCTTGAGGATGGTGTTCTTGGTGGACAGGTAGACGGGCAGCCCGCGCTTCAGGCCATAGCTCAACGAGGCCCTGGCGAAGTCGCGGATCGAGTCGTCGTAGTTGTACATCGCCATCGCCACCCCCCCGCCCTGGAAGTCAGCCACGGTGAACTCCATCGGCTCACCACCGTCGGCGGGCGTGTAGCTGATGGTCACCCGGCCGGGGCCGGGCACCAGGAAGTCCGTCGCCCGGTACTGGTCCCCGTGGGCGTGGCGTCCGATCACGATCGGCTTGGTCCAGCTGGGGACCAGCCGTGGGATGTTGCGCATCACGATCGGCTCCCTGAAGATCACCCCGCCCAGGATGTTGCGGATGGTCCCGTTGGGTGACCGCCACATCCGCTTCAAACCGAACTCCTTGACCCTGGCCTCGTCGGGGGTGATGGTGGCGCACTTGACGCCCACCCCATGTCGCTTGATGGCTTCGGCCGCCTCGACCGTGACCTGGTCGTCGGTCTCATCCCGGTGCTCGATGCCGAGGTCGTAGTAGTCCAAGTCCACCTCGAGGTGGGGAAGGATCAGCCGGTCCTTGATCAGCTGCCAGATGATCCGGGTCATCTCGTCTCCATCCAGCTCGACCACCGGGTTGGCGACTCTGATCTTGGACATACTCACCTCATCTCATCTGTGAACAAAAGCGCGGAGCGGACGGCCGTGAACCAGGTGGAGCGGAAGCGGGCCTGGGCGGGCGCCCGAGCGGAGACCGAAGGCGTGGGTACCCGGCTGTGGCTCCGCCCAAAGCTTCCCGCCGGATCCACCAGCGCCAGCGTAGCGCAGCGAGGGCCGGGCTCGCTGGTGACCCGGATGCCGTGCGACGCAGCCTTCCCCGCGATCCGCGCCATCGCCTGCCGCCACCGCCGAGGCACGGGCATCAGCCGCCTTGAGCGCGCCGTCCATTCGCCGCTCGTCGCGGCACTCCGGCCCGGTGCTGTCAGCCCGCCCGGGGGCCGTCCCCGTGGACTTGGGCTTCGCGCAGCATGCTGTCGACTCCAGAAGCGGCGCCGAGGACGTCTTCCGGGTGGGCGAGGGCACCGATCGCCAATCTGACCCCGCCGAGCCGAGGGGTCGGGCCTGCGCCATTGCTCCGGGGCCAGCAGCCGGTCCGTGGGCCGTCGCTCCCAGCGCTCGTCAATCGGCTGGCGGGGACTGGGCGGCGCGGCGGGGCGGCCAGAGCCACCGACGCACTGCCGGGGTCGCCTCACGGAGGGACTCGAACACCATGTCGGCGGCGGCGAGCCGCTCCGGCGGTTCGGTGGAGGAGATGCCGAAGACTGTCATGCCGGCGGCGCGGGCCGCGGTCACCCCGGCCGTCGCGTCCTCGATGACCAGGCAGTCCGCCGGCGCCATCCCCATGCAGGAGGCGGCCCTCAGGAATCCCTCCGGATGGGGCTTGCCGAACTCAACCGCGTCGCCATCGACGACCAGGCGAGGGGTCGGCAGGCCCAGCCGGCGAAAGCACGCCAGCACGACGTCCGCGGTGTTGGAGGTGACCAGGGCCCAGCTCTCTGGTGGGATGGAGGCCAGCAGCTCGGCCGCTCCGGGCATCGCCGGAAGGTGTCCCAGTTCGGAGTCGAGCAAGGTGGTGAGCCTGCGGATCTCGTCGCTGAGGTCGAGGTGGGGCGCGACCGCCCCGATGGTGTCGGCAGGCCTGCGTCCGGGGGTCAGCGCCCACACCTCGTCGGGATCCAGACCGCAGACCAAAGACCAGCTGCTCCAGACCCGCCGGTAGACCGCCATGGAGTCCACGAGCACGCCGTCCACGTCGAAGAGAATGGCTCGGCGACGGAGCATTCCGCTGTGGCCGCTTCCCTCCGGCGGCCCGCTCGGTGCCGGCGCTGCGCTCAAATTGCGGCCAGGCCCCAGCTCGCCGTGAAGGTGGCGCCAGGCGGCAGGACGACCAGGTCGCGGCCGGAGCGGAACGCGTTGGGCGGGCAGCTCATCGGCTCGACCGCGAGGCTGCGCCGGCGAGCTGCGGGATCCGCGAGGGTGTCTCCCGTGAAGATCTGGAGGTATGGGAGGTTCTGATCGCACCACAGCCGCACCCCAACCTGCGCAGTCTGATCGACGAGGCGGACCTCGGCGAGTCCCGCGGCGGACCGCGTGAGGCCGGTGAAGGTGGTGTCGAGCCGCGCCCCCCCGATCTGGCGGGGAGCCGTGAAGTCGAACTCCGAGCCGGCCACCGCCACCGGATCTCCCAGAGGGATACCGCGCGCCTCGGCGCGAAGGCGCAAAGTGGCCGGGACCAGGAGCTCCAGTCCGTCGACCGGAGAGGTGGGAAGGAGCAGGTAGGGATGGAACCCCACCCCCATGGGAAGTGCCCCGTCGCCACGGTTGGAGGCCAGGACCTTCACCGAGAGGCCCAGCTCGCTCAGACGGTACTCCATGGTGCTGACCAGGAGGTGGTCATAGCCGGGCTGCGGAAAGATCACGAGCGACAGGGTCACCGAGCTGGCGCTCAGCTCCTGCAGCACCCAGGGCACCCAGCGGGCGAGCCCGTGGATCGCGTTGCCGTGCTCCGGCTCGTTGATGGGAAGCTGCTCCTCGTCGCCGGCAAACTGGTATCTGCCCCCGTCGATGCGGTTGGGCCAGGGCAGGAGCACCTGTCCGCGGCCGTCCCGGCTGCGGTCTGTGGCCGGAAACCCATCGATCAGGGGACGGCCACCGGCGTGATACTCGCGCAGGGTGGCTCCGAGCTCGGTCACCACTGCGTCTTGATCCTGAAAGCGCAGCGTGAACTGCCTTCCACTACGCGACATCGGTCACTCCCAACGCGACTTGCTCTTGCTCCATTCTGCCCTCCGGGGCATGGCCACGCGGCCCGCCCCCCGGCCCGGCCGGTGGGTCAAGAAGGCAGCAGGTGCCCCTTCTCGTCCTCGCGCAAGCCCGCGAAGAGGTCAGACTCCGGAACGGGGGCGTTGGTCTTGTCGATCGCGCGGATGAAGTGCTCCTGACCCATGAAGGTTGCCGCCACCACCTGGGGCAAATCGAGCACGAAGCCGTTGTCAGCCTGACTCCCATGCGCTCTCAGGGCGGCCAGCTTGGCCGGGACGTCGGCCGAGACGTCGATCGTGGTCGTGATCACGTCGTCGTCCACCCCAAAGGGGGGGTTGTCAGGGTCGAAATCGACGGCCGGCAACTTGTCCAGCGGCACCCCGGCGTCCTTGGCCGCCTGCAGCGCCCGGCGAAATGACGACTTCGCAAAGGCGGTGTAGTAGAGCTTCCGCGGGATTCCCGTCCGCAGCGCGGCCTCCCGAGCCAGCTCGTGGGTGCGGATGTGGTCGGGGTGCCCGTAGCCCCCCTGCTCGTCGTAGCTGACCAGGATCTGGGGGCGGTAGCGCTCTAGAATTGGCACCAGCCGCGCCAGCGCCTGCTCAAGTGGGACTCCCGACAACGAGCCGGGGCGATTGTTCTGAGACCACCCCGCCATCCCGGAGTCCAGGTAGCCCAGCATCTCCAGGTGTCGGATCCGCAGTTGGCCACAGGCCTGCTCGAGCTCGAGCCGCCGGGTGGCGCGGACCTGGGCCTCGTCGTGACCCGGCTGGCCGGGCTTGATCCCTCCCGGACCGTCTCCGAGCTCGCCCCCGGTGCAGGTCACCAGCACCGTCTTGATCCCCTCCCCGGCGTACCTGTGGAGGATGCCGCCGGTGGAGAGGGCTTCGTCGTCGGGGTGAGCATGCACCACCATCAGCGTCAGTTCAGAGTTAGGCATCAGCCTCAGTTTCGTGCCAGCGTCGGGTCGGCTGCCGGAAGGAACTCGCTCACCCGTGGCACCAGGGCGGCTCATGCCTCCTGACGGCGCAGCCGCCGGGCCGCGACGGCGGTGACGAGAGCGCGGCGCAGCCGCTCTCCCCATGGGCCCTTCTCCTGAGCTACGACGCCCATCAAGAGCAAGCTGAAGCCGACGCCGGCCACCACTCCGAAGCGTTGCTCACCGACCAGCACACCTGCCACCAGGGCGAAGCCGGGCTCGGTGGCCATGATCACGGCCGCGACCGCATTGGAGATGTGCTTCTGGGCAGCCGCCTGCACCGCGAATCCGAATGCCGACGCTCCCAAGGCTGAGAAGAGTACCGCCGCGACGACGCCGGCGCCGGGCATCGGGAGCCCCCCAGCGAATGGCAGCGCGGGTAGCAGTAGGACCCCGACCAGGATCAGCTGTGCCCCGCCCAGCGCGGTCGCGGA